>DVJW01000027.1 GCA_018716505.1 Candidatus Faecaligallichristensenella faecipullorum
CGGATGGATGGATATGCACCCGGCACCCGGTCTCCTGTTGAATCCGGCAAGCGGACAGCATATGGTCAAAATGGCCATGGGTGAGCAGTATATCGCTCAGACGCTTGCCTGAAGCCCTTAAAGCGGCCATGAGCGCCTCATAATCATCGCCGGGATCGATGAGTATCGCATTTTCCATCCCTTCCCGGCAAAGCAGATAGGCATTTTCTTCCAATGGGCCGGTGACCAAGGTTTGAACCTGTAGACTTGCCATGATTAAAACCCCTTTCTGCTGTCCAAAAGCAGCGTGACCGGACCATCATTGACCAATTCCACCTGCATATGAGCTTGAAACCGACCGGTTTCCACGCGCAATCCCTTCTGTCGAAGCGCCTGAGCCATTTCTTCCACCATGGGGCCTGCGATTTCTGGACGCTCTGCCCGGATGAAACTGGGCCGGCGGCCATGGCGCGCGTCGCCCAGCAAGGTGAATTGGGAGACCAGCAGCACTTGACCGCCCACATCGCTCAAGGAAAGGTTCATTTTATCCTCGCTGTCTTCAAACACGCGCAATCCAGCGATTTTTTCCACACAATAGCTCATATCCTTGGGGCCGTCTTCGGATTCCACGCCCACCAGAACCATAAAGCCCTTTCCGATTTGGCCCACGGTTTCGCCCTCCACCGTCACCTGGGCACGGGTTACCCTTTGCACCACACAGCGCATATAAACCTCCTGAGCTTAGGCCGAAACGCGGAATACCTCGATAATGTCGCTGCGTTTCAGCAGTTTTTTAATCAGCTTTTCCAGCTGTTGAGTGTTTTTAATGGCAATCGTCAGGTTGATGGTGGTGGTCTTATCCCGATTGGTGCGGGCCGACACCGCCACCAGCGGCACTTCCTCCTGGGTGAACAGCATGGAGAGGTCGCCCAGGAGCCCCATGCGGTCGTAGGCGATAATCTGAATATCCGCCTCATAGGAGGTGTCGCCGTCGCCCTCCCAGCTCACCCGCACCATGCGCTCGGGCTCCACCGCGCTGTCCTGCATGTTGGCGCAATCGCGCCTATGAACCGAGACCCCGCGCCCACGGGTGATATAGCCCACTATGTCGTCGCCGGGCAGGGGATTACAGCATTTGGCAAAGCGAACCAGCATGCCGGGCTCGCCCTCGACGATGACCCCGTGATCGGAATGGCTGTGCGACGCGGAACTGCGCTGGGATGCCGGCTGAGGCTCGGCAAGCAAGGGCTCGCTTTCCTCGGGTTTATTGTTCTTGCGGTATTCTTCCAGCAGGCGGTTGAGCACCTGATTGGGACTCAGCCCGCCATAACCCACCGTCACATACAAATCATCCAAAGAGGACAGGGTATAGCGCCGGTAAACGGGCTCCAGATACTCGGGCTTGGCCAGCTGAGGCAAGGTGTAGCCCAGCCGCTTGGCCTCCCTTTCCAGCATGTCCCGGCCCTTTTGCAGGTTTTCGTCCTTGAACTCATGCTTGAACCAGGAGCGGATCTTGCTCTTGGCCTCGGAAGTCTTGACGATTTTGAGCCAGTCCCGGGAAGGGCCATGGGAGGAAGAGGAGGTCATGACCTCCACAAAGTCGCCGGTCTCCAGCTCGGTATCCAGCGGCACGATGCGGCCGTTGATCTTGGCTCCCACGCATTTGTTGCCGATGGCCGTGTGAATGCGATAGGCGAAATCCAGCGGAGTCGCGCCCTTGGGCAGGTCAATGACGTCGCCCTTGGGGGTAAACACAAATACCTCGTCGCTGAACAGATCCACCTTCAGCGCGTCCATGAACTCATGGGGATCGCGGGTTTCGTTTTGCCAATCCAGGATTTGGCGCAGCCAATACAGCTTGTGATCCAGCTCGTCCTCCTGCTTGCCCTCCTTATAGCGCCAATGGGCGGCAATGCCGTATTCGGCGGTTCGATGCATTTCGTAGGTGCGGATTTGAACCTCAAAGGTCATGCCGCGCATGCCCACCACCGTGGTATGAAGGGACTGATACATATTGCCCTTGGGCATGGAGATATAGTCCTTGAAACGGTTGGGCACCTGGGTCCACAGGGTATGCACCACGCCCAGCGCCGCATAGCAGTCGGGCACCGTGTCCACCAGCACGCGGATGGCGATCAGGTCGTGAATCTGGTCAAAGCTCTTGTGCTGAAGCACCATCTTCCGATAGATACTGTAAAAATGTTTGGGCCGCCCCTCGATTTCACACTTGATGTGGGCTTCGGCCAGCTTGTCCCGCAGGATGCTGATGACGTTTCGAATGGACTCCTCGCGCTCCTTGCGCTTCATGCCCACCTTTTCCACCAGGTCATAATACCCCGCGGAATCGATATAGCGCAAGGACAGATCCTCCAGCTCCCACTTGATGGCAAACATGCCCAGCCGGTGGGCCAGGGGCGCGTACACATCCAAAGTCTCATGGGCGATGGCAATTTGGCGCGCCGGGGGTTGAAATTTGAGGGTGCGCATGTTGTGCAGCCGGTCGGCCAGCTTGATGAGCACCACCCGGATATCCTTGGCCATGGCCAAAAACATCTTTCGAAGGCTCTCGGCTTGCTGTTCCTCCTTGGAGGTAAAGTTGAGCCGGGTGAGCTTGGTCACCCCGTCCACCAGCAGCGCCACTTCCTGGCCAAACTCGGCGCTGATTTGTTCAATGGTGATGGAATCGATATCTTCCACACAATCGTGCAAAAGTCCGGCCGCGATGGTGGTGGCGTCCAGCATCAAATCCGCCAGAATTTCAGCCACCCGGAAGGGATGGGTGAAATAGGGCTTGCCGGATTTGCGTTTTTGTCCGGCGTGGGCGTTTTTGGCAAAGTTATACGCGCGCTCCACCAGCGCCATATCGTCCCCGGGGTGATATTTTTCGATTTTCTGTAAGAGGTCGGTCAGCTGAGGGTCGCGCCCGGCGCCCTCCAATTCTGCGGCGGAGGGTTGAACCTCCTTTGCTTGCTTGTCAATCTCGCACATTTTATCACCCCTGCAATCTTAAAATTCAAATTCAAACACCTGTTTGAGTAAGGCATACATGGTATCCTGTTCCGGCCGGGTCTTTTTCATGGGCAAGAGCTTGACCGCCGGAGAATCGGGCTCGAACTCCATCAGTCCCATATGGCTCAACACCATCAGCGCGCAACCGGATTTGACTTCATCCATGTGGCTGAGGGCGTTTAAGCGGTCAAACAGCTGCTCCTGGGTATGGAAAGCGGAGAATTCCACCGCGTTGGCGCGAACCAGCCGGTAAATCTCCCGGAGGTCATCCACCGAGGGAAGGCGTTCCTTCAGCGCTTGCCCTCGGGCGTTGCGCGCAAGGGCGTCCTGAAAGGAGAAAATCCGCAGGTCATCCGGAACCGGCTCCGCCATTTCCATGGGCCCGTCCAGCAGAATCAGCCGCTGAAAGCCCGATGGCATATCGCCGGTGGGGCAGAAGGCCAAACTGTTAAAGCAGCGCGCGTCCTCGGGCCAGCGGCCGACATGTAGATCAAAGCGGTCAGGCATGTTCGCTGCATTCAGCCATTCCAGCGCGCGCCGGGCGCTTTCCGGACTTATGGCCACCATTAAGGTGCCCTGGGGATGACTTTTCAAAAACTCCATGGCCTCGGCTTCGGTCAGGGAATCGCCGGTGGCAAGCCGGGATTTTTTTGAAAATATAACCCTATTATATAAGAATTTTGTTAAAAATAAACGCAGTAGCGCAGGGTAACGACCGCATTCCATGGAGAAATTTTGTGCGGTATCCGATTCCACCAGGGCTTTCAGCTCACACTCCGCGTTGGTGCGGTTCATCCAGGTGTTGAGCTTGGCGGCATAGAGCGCGTTTAAGTGGCGGTTGCGCACCTGGCCCGCCAGTTTCCCCGCGCCAAACAACATGCCCGAGCGGTAACAATCCCCCTGTTTCAGGGTGAGCTTTAAATGCGCGCCGTTCGCGCCCACCGAGGCGGCCGAGGTAATCTGAACCGGGCTCAGAAATACGGCCGATGGGTTGCCAAATCCGGTGGGCTGCAACTGATCCAACTGATGGACAAAATCCTCGGTGAGTTCGCTCAGACTGAGTTCCATATCATATTCATCCGCGGGAATGTAGGTATCCGGCGGGATGTTTTCCGATAGGTAACGGTTGACCCGCTCGATCAACTGGGGAACCAACGCCTGGGGAATGGTCAGCCCGGCAGCCTGCTTATGGCCGCCAAAGCGCAGGAAAAGGCCAGCACAGCTGCTCAGCGCCGCGTGGATGTTGACGCCCGGAATGCTGCGGCAGGAACCCACATAGGTGTCCTGTTGATGGGAGAGCAGGATCACCGGATAGTGATACGCTTCCACCAATCGGGAGGCGGCCAGGCCGATGATCCCCGGATTCCAATCCTCCCCGCACAGGATGATGATTCGATTCCGGATGAAGTCAAAATGCTCCATTTGGCCCTTGGCTTCGGTCAAAATCCGCTGTTCATCCTGTTTGCGCAGGGTGTTTTCCTGCTCCAATTCGGCGGCCAGCGCCTGAATGCGGGAACGGTCCTGGCCGGTGAGCAGCTCAAGGCCCCGGGACGCGTCGCCGATGCGCCCGCCCGCGTTGAGCCGGGGCGCCAGCTGGAAGGCGATATTGCCCGCGCCAATGGGACGGTTTTGAAGCCCGGCGCATTGAATCAGCGCCGCGATGCCCGGACGGGGCAAGGTGTTGATCTGCTTAAGGCCCAGGCGAACCAGCACCCGGTTTTCGTCTTGCAGGGGGACCACGTCGGCCACCGTGGCCAAGGCGGCCAAATCCAGATATTCCTGCGCCGCCTCAAACCCGCTCAGCGCGCAGACCAATTTAAAGGCCGTGCCCGCGCCGCACAGGGAGGGGAAGGGGTAGCCGTTGAGCACCGGATTCACGACGGGACATTCGGGCAATTCGGGGCCGGGTTGATGATGATCGGTGACCACGATTTTAAGCCCCAGTTGACGCGCCAACGCCACCTCCTGAACCGAGGTGATGCCGCAGTCCACGGTGATGAGCAGATCGGATTGTTCGCTGATTTTGCGCACCGCATTCATGTTCAGGCCATATCCCTCGTGATGGCGCGAAGGAATATAGGTATCCACCTCGAAGCCCATGGAGCGCAGGTGCATGGAGAGAATCGAGGCGGCGCACACGCCGTCCACGTCATAATCGCCGTAGACCGTAACCCGAAGCCGTTTCTCCAGCGCCTGATGAATGATATCCACCGCCTGGTACATATCGTTTAGCAGAAAGGGATCGCGAAGCTGCGAGGCATCGGGTTCCAAAAAGCGGCGCGCCTCTTCCTGGGTTTTGATTCCCCGGCATATAAGCAGCTGATGCAGCAGGGGAGAGAGGGCCTCCGGGCGGTCAAAATAGGCGGAATCGTTTCCGCGCTGAATCATTCTGTGCATATGTTAATGCTCCTAAGTTTCAATAAGCAAAGGAGCCTTTCCGCGCAGAAAAAACCACGGAAAGGCTCCCAGGTTGGTTTACATCATGCCTTGGCTTTTTTCTTCTTAAACAGGCGGCTAAACACACCCGAGTCCTCCATCATGGCCCAGATCTGACCGCTGAGCAACACAGAGGAGTAGGTGCCGGCCAGCATGCCCACCAACAGCGGGAAGGTGAACTCCTGGATGGCGGACACACCCAACACATAAACCGCGACCAAGGTGAACAGGGTGGTCAAGGTGGTGTTGATGGTGCGGCTCAAGGTTTCGCGAACGCTTCTTTCCACGATGGGCATGAGCTTCTGACCACGGAATTCGGCCAGTTTGCGGTTCTCGCGGACGCGGTCGAAGATTACGATGGTGTTGTTGATCGAGTAGCCGATGATGGTCAACATCGCGGCGATAAAGGAGGAGTTGACCTGGTACAGCGAGCGAGCGAACACCATAAAGGATACCATGATCAGAATATCGTGCAGCAGGCAGAGAATGGCCGCAAGACCCGACACAAAGTCGAACCGGATGCCGATATAGATCAGCAGGCAGACCGCCACCACCAGCACCGAATAGAACGCATTGGCCACCAGATCGCGGCCCGCGGTGGCGCCCACCCGGTCGATGTTGATGAATTCAAGCTCCGGATAGGTTTCCTGGAGTTTGGTTTCAAAGGCCGCGCGCAGATCGTCGGTGTTTTCGCCCTGGTCGTTGAAGCGAACCTGCAGGCCGGTTTTCACCTCGCCATCGCCGGTCTTGGCGATCTGACTCTCGGTAATTCCCTGTTCCTCCAGCGCCTGCTCCACCACGTTGACGTCAAAATCCGACCCTACCTCATATTCCAGCAGCACGCCGCCGGTGAAGTCGATGCCCATGTTTAGTCCATACCCACATAGGCTCATAACCAGCGCCACCACCATGATGGCAGCGGAAATCAGCATGAAAATTTTGGTGTGACCCGTAAATGTCCTTTTTTCCATTGCCCGTCCCCTCCTTTATCGAGTATACAGCGCCTTATTCCGAATACCCAGCCGCACCACGTTGGTCAGCAGGAAACGGGTGACAAACACAGCGGTGATCATGGAAGTAATAACGCCAATGAGCAACGTGATGGCGAAACCGCGGATGGGACCGGTGCCGAAATACATCAGCGCCAAGGAGGCGATGATGGTGGTCACGTTGGAGTCGATAATGGCGGACAATGCGTTCTTAAAGCCGCGCTTCACAGAGGATTCCAGCGAACGGTCGTCCTTGAGCTCCTCGCGGAAGCGCTCAAAGATAATGACGTTGGCGTCCACCGCCATGCCGATGCCCAGCAGGATACCCGCAATGCCGGGCAGCGTCAATTGAACGCCCGGAACCAGGGCCAGCGCGTAAAACACGATCAGGATGTAAATGGCCAGCGCCATATCGGCCACCAGGCCGGGCAGCCGGTACAGGACGAGCATAAACAACATCACCAGCGCCACGCCTACGATGCCGGCCAGCACCGCGCGGTCCAGCGCCTCCACGCCCAAGGTGGCCGAAACCGCGCTCACCTCGGTCTGCTCAATATCCAGCGGCAGCGCGCCCGATTGAATCAACATGGCCAGACGGCTGGCCTCTTCCCGGTCGCCACCCACCGTGATGACGCCTTCGCCATTGGTGATGGCGCTCTGAACCGTGGGGGCGGAGATTTCCTCACCGTCCAACATGATGCGGATAACTTCTCCGATATGCTCGGCCGTGGCGTTGGCAAAGGCCTCGGTTCCGCTGTCGTTTAACTCAAAGGCCACCATATATTCCAACTTGCTGTCGCCGCCCTGGGCCAGCCTGGCGGATTTTACATCCTTGCCCTCAATGACCACATTGCCGTCGGGATCCAAGAATTCCAGCTTGGCCGGGGTGCCAATGATGTCCAAAATGGCGCTGGGATCGTCCACGTCCGGTATCTCCACACGGATGCTGTCGCTGCCCTGCTGGGTAACCGTGGCTTCGGTGTAGCCCTGAGCCGTTAAGCGGTTTCTGAGCACGCTGATGGTGCCCGCCAGTTGGGTATCAAAATCCTCCACCGAGGTATCTTTGGCCTGATAGACAGCGTACACCCCGCCCCTGAGATCCAACCCCAAGCTGATCGCGTTGGCCACAGGTTCCAAAATGTACTTGCCCACCTGCAATCCGTTGAGCGCCAAGAACGCCACCACTACGATCAGCAGCAATGTGACGCCGAGGGTAACCAGACTTTTAACCTTCATAAACCCTTGTCCTCCTCACCATGGCAGACCCATCGCAGCCATGAATAACAAGTCTCATACAATTTATTATTATACTATTTTCTTAACGCAGCGTCAATATCTGGAATCGGGTAATTTGCGCCTGAGGGAAAAGGGCGCTTTTTTGATTTCAAACCCGCGGGGCGCAGGGCTCTTGTCCGAAAAAGATAGACATGATATAATATGGTAGAGAATTTGTGATCCGGAAGGGGATTGCCCATGGAAAAAATCAGAACAACGGTAAAAATAGCGGGCAAAGAATACACCATGACCAGCTATGACTCCGAGGAATATGTGCGCAGGGTGGCGCGTTATGTGGATCGGAAGATGACTGAGCTTTCATTGGCCACCCGGCTGCCCACCCATTCGTTGGCTGTGCTCACCGCGCTGAATATAGCCGACGATATGCTCAAGGCGCACGACGAGATTACCAGGACGCGCAAGGAACTAGATCAGACGCGGGAACAGCTGGAATCCCTGCGGGCCGAACTGACGGCGCTGCGCAAAAAAACAGGAGAGACGGTGTAACCTTTGAAAAAAATTGAGCTGCTTTCCCCGGCAGGCAATCGCGAGGCACTCGTCGCGGCGGTGCAAAACGGGGCGGACGCGGTCTATCTGGGGGGACAAAGCTTAAACGCCCGGCGCGGGGCGGGCAATTTCGATGCCGATGGTTTGAAAGACGCGGTGGACTATTGTCACGAGCGCGGGGTAAAGGTGCATATAACGGTCAATACCCTCTTAAAACAGCGGGAGGCCGCCCAATTGGAGGAATTGGCCGGGCAGATCGCCGATGCGGGGGTGGACGCGGCCATTGTGCAGGATTTGGGGGTGGCATTGGCGCTTTCTCAGATGCTGCCCGGGCTTAGCCTGCACGCCAGCACCCAGATGGCGGTTCATAATCCCCAGGGGATGCGCGCTTTAAAGCAGATGGGCATTCGTCGCGTGGTGTTGGCCAGGGAGCTTCGGTATGAAGAAATCGCCCAATGCGCCCGGGGGGGCCTGGAAATTGAAGTTTTTGCCCATGGAGCGCTCTGCGTGAGCGGCTCGGGACAATGCCTGTTTTCCAGCATGGTGGGTGGCCGCAGTGGCAATCGGGGGCTGTGCGCGCAGCCTTGCCGGATGAAATATAGCTTGACCGGCCCCGGAAAGGGCTGGTCGGGCTATTTGCTGTCTCCCCGGGACCTGATGAGCGTCAACCGCATTCCGGAGCTGGCCGCCTGTGGGGTGGACAGCATAAAGATTGAGGGGCGGCTCAAAAGGCCGGAATATGTGGCGGTGGTCACCGCGGCTTACCGGCGGGCGCTGGATGAATATGCACAAAGGGGCGGGCGCTTTGAAAGTCCCGGAACCGAAGAGGCGCTGCGCCAGATCTTCAGCCGGGGCGGCTTTACGAAGGGATACGCGCCCGGCCTGGTGGATAAGGAGCTCATGGAACCCGCCCGGCCCGGGCATATGGGCGTTCGGGTGGGCGAGGTGACCTTTGCCGGCCGCGGCATGGTGGAATACCGCCTGGAAAAGGATATCGCGGCCCAGGACAGCATTGTGGGCAGACCCCGGCAAGGGGAGGATATCCCGCTGCGCGCCGAGAGCGGCCGGGCAGGGCAGTGCTACCGGCTGAGGTGCGGAGATGGGCTCAAGGCCGGGGACGCGCTCTACCGCATGGCGCAGGAAGCCCAGTTAAAGGAAGCCCGGTCAAGCTATGCGGGCGAGCATAGGCAAACGAAACTGAAAGCCCGATTGATCTTAAAATGCGGCCAGCAGGCGTGCCTGGAGTTGGAAAATGGAAGCATTGCCGTGCGGGTAGAGGGAGAAACCGTGCAGGTTGCCCGGACGGGCGGGCCGGATCCGGATCGGCTGCGCGCCCAGATTCAAAAGACGGGCGGTACCCCTTATATAATAGATAAAATAGAGCTTGAGGCGGATGAGCGCGCCTTTGCGCCCGTTTCCGTCGTCAATGAATTGCGCAGGCAGGCGCTGGACGCCTTTTCCAGGGCGGTTATTGAGAGGAGCCGGGGCTGCGAAAGGACGGTTTCCCCCACCGAAGCGTTTGCCCCCCGCCGGGGGAAGCAACCCGGGAAGGTTCAGTTGGCGGTTCAGAGCGACCGCGTCGAAATTTTGGAGGAGGCCGCGCGCCTGGGCGCGGACCGGCTCTATCTGGCGCCCTCGGATATCCGAAGCGAGGCGCTGGAAGCCCTGAGCGGATGGGTTCAACAATTCCGGCCTTACCTGGTGTTGCCCCAGATAACGGGCGGACAGGCGCTGGACGCACTTCATGGATGGGCCTTGGAAAACGGGCGCGCCATAAGGGGCGTTTTGATGGCCAACATCGGCCAGACGGCCCTGGATTGGCCTGGAGAACGCCTGGGGGATTATCCGCTCAATGTGTTCAACGCGGCCACGTTAAAGCGCCTGGAACAGATGGGGCTTGCCGGCTATACCGCTTCTGTGGAAGCTACCTGTCAGGAAATGTTGGACATGGATCCATCCGGTGAAGGGCGGGAACTGGTGGTCTACGGAAGAATAGAGCTGATGCAGCTCAGGCATTGCCCGGTTCGGGCCCGATTGGGCGGCGCGCATGACGCGTGCGTCCGGTGCGACCGGGGACAAAAGTTGGATGGTTTTGCGCTGGAAGACCGGATGGGCATGCGCTTTCCGCTAAAGCGGCTGGCCCAAAGCGGGGGTTGCGTGGTTAAGGTGCTCAACAGCGTGCCTCTTTGCGTGCCGGATAAAAGGGAGCTTTTGCCGAAAGCCAAGGCGCACCGCTTCATCATTCAGGAAGAGACCGTTCAGCAATTAAAGGATTTGATCGGGGCGGCCCGGGGCGCGTCGGAATTGAAGACAAAGGGCACCTCTGGCCATTATTTCAGGGGTGTGGAATAGGGGAGTAGTATAATCATGCAGGAACGCAATTTGCGCGTATTGGAATTCACCAAGATACGGGAACGGCTGAGCGAAATGGCGGTTTCGGCCATGGGCAAGGCGCGGATCGGAGGGCTGGTTCCCTCCAGCCGCATTGAGGAAGTGCGAGCCTGGCAACAGGAAACCGAGGAGGCGGGCAACGTCATCAGCTACATCGGCGGAAACCCGATTCCCGAATTTTCCGATATTGGCCATCATCTGAAAATGGCTACGGTGGGCGGGACCCTTTCCCAGAAGGCGCTTTTGCAGGTGGGCGAGACTCTGCGCGCCGCGCGAAGCGCCCGCTCGTCTCTGGTCACCGACCGGGAGGACACCCCGCGCATCACCGCGCTGGCCAGGCAGCTGTTCACCAACCGGCCGTTGGAGGAGGAAATCTTTAACGCCATCCTTTCGGAGGACGAGATTTCAGACCATGCCTCCCCGGAGCTGGCCTCCATTCGAAGGCACATCCGGCAATGCAACGACAGGGTTCGGGATAAACTCAACGCCATCATTCACAATCCCAACATGCAAAAATATCTGCAGGACGCGCTGATCACGGTGCGCAATGGGCGGTATGTGATTCCGGTTAAGAGCGAAAACCGCCAGAATGTGCCGGGTTTGATCCATGACCAATCGGCCAGCGGCGCCACGCTGTTCATCGAACCCATGGGCGTGGTGGAAATCAACAACGACCTGAAACAATATTTGGCCAGGGAGAAGCAGGAAATCGAGCGCATATTGGCCGAGCTCACGGCCAAGCTGGCGCCCGACGCCCAGGATATGGCCCACAACCTGATCGTGCTGTCCGAACTGGATATGATCTTCGCCAAGGCCATGCTGGGCAAGGCCATGCGCGCCACCGAGCCCAAACTCAACGACCAGGGGCGCATCAACCTCATGGGCGCGCGCCATCCCCTCATCGATCCGGACAAGGTGGTGCCCTCCAATTTGTGGATGGGTCAGGATTTTACCACCTTGGTGGTCACCGGCCCCAACACCGGCGGCAAGACCGTGACCCTAAAGACCGTGGGGCTTTTGACGCTCATGGCCCAGGCGGGGCTTCAGATCCCGGCCAATTACGGTTCGGAGATTTCGGTGTTTGATGAGGTATACGCGGACATTGGCGATGAACAGAGCATTGAGCAGTCGCTGTCCACCTTTTCCTCGCATATGACCAATATCGTCTATATTTTGAAAAACGTGACCCCGAGGTCCTTGGCGCTCTTTGACGAGTTGGGCGCGGGCACCGATCCCACCGAGGGCGCGGCGTTGGCCATGTCCATTTTGGAGCGGCTGCGCAAGATGGGGGTGACCACCTTGGCCACCACCCATTACAGCGAGCTCAAGGCCTATGCGCTCAGCCAAACCGGGGTGGAGAACGCCTCGGTGGAGTTTGACGTGGACACCCTCAGGCCCACCTACCGGCTGTCCATCGGGGTGCCGGGCAAGTCCAACGCCTTTGAGATTTCCAGGAAGCTGGGCCTGCCGGACGAGATCATCGAGGACGCAAACCAGCGGCTGACCAACGAGCACATCCGCTTTGAGGACGTGATCGCCAACGCCGAATATCATCGCCAGATCGCCGAGCGCGAGCGGCAATTGGCCGAGCAGGCCCATCGGGAAACCCAGAAGATTCGCGATGAGGCCGAAAGGCTGCAAAAAGAGTTGGAGCAGCAGCGCAGTGTGATGCTGAAGAAGGCCAAGGAGGACGCCAAGAAGGTGCTGCTCAAGGCCCAGAGGGAATCCGAGCAGATTATAAGCGAGCTCAAAAGGAGCCGGAGCAAGGACGGCGCGCAGCTCAAGGAGCATGAGCTTAATGAAATGCGCCGCAAGCTTCAGGGCTCTTTGGACGAGATGGGCGAGGCACTGTCCACCCCGGTAACCCGGGTGGCACCGCCCAAGGATTTGAAGCCCGGGGAAACGGTGGAGCTCATTCATCTGGGCACCAAGGGCACGGTCATTACCCCGCCCAACGACAAGGGCGAGGCCACGGTGCAGGCGGGCATCATGAAAATGAAGGTGCATGTAAGCCAACTGCGCCGGATGGAGGAAACCTCCAAGGAAAAGAAAAAGACCGGGAACAAGATTCAAATCTCGGCGCGGCCGGCTTCCATGGAGGTGGACGTGCGCGGCATGAATCTGGAAGAGGCCATCGGCGAGGTGGATATGTTTAT
>DVJW01000028.1 GCA_018716505.1 Candidatus Faecaligallichristensenella faecipullorum
TGGTGGGGCTGCCCTGGATGAAGTATAACGCCTATCTTCGGGATATGCGCGAGGGGCTGAGCCGGGAAACCGAGGCCGACTTTGTCTCCCTGGCCGATACCCCCAGGTATCAGGACGGGGTGCTGTTTCACGAAATGATCGTCAAGGTGGAGACCGAGGAGCCCGACGAGGACGGCGAGCGGCTGTTCCTGTGGGATGCGGATAAACCCCTGCCCCATTTAAGTGCCGGGCAACACCTGCGCATTCAATCCTTCGGCAATCATATTACCGCTTTGGGCGCCTAAACGCGCCGGTGAAGGGGGAATGGACGATGGCGCATGTCATGGTCTGCGTTACCGGACAAAAGACCTGTGAAAAGCTGATTATTGAGGGCAGCAAGCTGGCCCGGGAGCTGAACGCCGAGCTGTCGGTGCTGCATGTGGCCCACAAGGGGCTGAACTTCATGGACAATCCCAGCGAGGGCGAGGCCTTGGAATATCTGTATCAGATTTCTTCCCAATACGGGGCGGATATGACCATGATGCGCGCCGACAACGTGGTGGACGCGCTGATCAAGGTGGCCCGGCGGCTTGAGGTGGATCATCTGGTCATGGGCACCCCGGGCAATCGGGGCGGGCACGACCTGACGATGGAATTGGGGCTTCGGATGCCCGATGTTCAGATTCATGTGGTGTATACCCGAGGATAAATGCAACAAACGGACTTTTGAGTGAGCAAATACAGCCTGCGCAAAAGTCCGTTTTATTTCCCCCGAATCACCATGCGCGCCAAATGAATCATTTGATCCAGCGCCCGTTCGTACTCCTCCGGGGCGATGATCTGGGCCTCCACCCGCTCGCCCTCATAGGCCGGGCGAACGCCCTGAAGCCGGGACAGGATCAGCGCCTCGGGCAGGCCCATGGGATCAAAGCCCAAACGGTGAACGCCCTCCAGCTTCTGAAGGGGCGGATAGTCCGGATGCGCCCGGTAAAAGCCCTGTTCCCAGGCCAGGGCGTCCCGCTTCATCCGCCGCCGCAAATCCCGGTTCCACTCGCCCCCGCGTCCGATAAAGGCGCGCATACCCAGTTCGATCCAGAGCGCGTCCGTCAAAAGATGCACATAATAGCCCCAACAGAAGGCGCGGCGCGGCGGCTCATCCCCCTGGCTTACCCTGAGATATTGGTCATAATAGCGCTCAAAGTGAATCGGTTCATCCCATTTGTCATTGGAATCCACCCAATGGGTGGCCGGACGGCCGGGCACATACACCGCCCTTTGGCCAGGGCGCTCGACGCGCCGCCCGCAATCCGGGGCCACGCAGCCCGCGTAATACATTGCTTCATCGAACCCCTCCCGGGCGGGAAGATCGCTCAACACCGCCTCGCCCAGCCTTAAATGGGCCATCCACCATGCCATGTTCTCTTCTCCCCCTATTCCTTAGCAGAGCGCCCGCGCCATCCGGCAAAGGATTCCTTCCACCCGCTCATGGGACGCATCCTTTAAATCCTCCGCCCGGTACAAAAAGCGGTCAAAAGCCCGGACGCGCTGGGCCCCTTCATGAGTTGATCCACGGATACGGCCTTTCCGGTATAAACCGACAGCCTCCGGGCGTAATGGGCAAACAGCGCCCCTTCGCCCGCGAAAACGCCGAAATCCCTTCACCGGCTGATGAAAAAGGAAATCTCCCCCGCGCCCTTGCCCATATGCAGGTTTTCCCAGTCTAAAAGATAAAGCCTTTTTCCATCGGTCACCAGATTGTCCGGATGAAAATCCCCGTGGCAGGGGCTCAGCGGCCCGGTATTCAACAGGGCGGCGGCCTGATCCAGCCGCGCGTGAATGGCCGTCAAAATGGTTTCATCGAACCTTCCCCCATGGCGGCTTATCACCTCCATCCAGGAGCGGCGCGCGCTTTCCGCCGCCCGCGGATCAATGACCAGAAAGTCCCGCTTCAATCCAGGAAAAAGGGCTCCGTCCAGGCTGTTCAGCCGGGCGCACAGATCCACCGCCTCCCTTTGAAGCGCCGGGTTCCATCTGGAAGGGTCAATGGCCTTGAATTTTTCCATCACCAATATGCAGCCATATTCCGGACTTTTTTCCATATACAAAACCGGGGGCGCAAAGGGCAGCTTCAGCGCCTGATTCAGGCGGTAAAAATCATATTCCCTGGATTGGGAGGAAATTTTTACAACGCAATCGACGCCGGCGCCGCCTGCCGCGTATAAAGCCGCTCCGCCCGCGCCGGCCGTCATTCGCTCAAAGGACGCACTTCGGGGAAATATCCCCCGTTTGACCAGGTCACACAACGCACCTTTCGTCTTTATCTCCCCCTTTGCCGCGGCAGCATATTTGCATTCTATCACACGTTGGGCATTTTGACCAGAACGGCGGGGCGTTATTCTGTTCGATGAATCCCATAAAAAATTTCCAAAGGGCGGAAACAAATTGGGCTTTTTTGCGTCTAAAGGGTGTAGCTTTGTGAAAATAATGCTTAAATCCCATGGTATTCCTCAAAGTCCGCTATACGGCGGCCGGTAAATGGCATATAATAAAGGTTGGACGGCCGGCTTTTACCCGCCGTACAATTTTAGCGAACAGAGGTGATGGGCGTGCAGAGTAGCGACGAGATGGCCCTGATCAAGCGGGCCGAACGCGGCGACGCTGCTGCTTTTGAAGAACTTATGCACCAGCACGAGGGGCGGATGTACGCGGTGGCGCTGCGTATGTGCGGAAATCGCGAGGACGCCCAGGATTGTTCCCAGGAGGCCATGTTGCGCATCTATCGGGCGCTGTCGAATTTCAAGGGACAATCTTCTTTCGCCACCTGGGTTTATCGGATTACCATGAACACCTGCCTGGACGAACTGCGCCGCCGCAAGGTGCGCAGCGCCTCCTCGCTGGATTCCCTTTTGGAGGCCGGATGGTCGCCAGCGGACAGCGCCGAGGGACCGGAGCAGCACTCCCTGAGATCGGAACAGCGGCGCATGCTGGAAAAGGCCATCCAGAGTTTGCCCGAGGATATGCGCGCGGCCATTGTGCTCAGGGATATACAGGGTTTTAGCTATGATCAGATCGCGGCCATGTTGGAGGCCAATGTGGGCACCATTAAATCCAGGATCAGCCGGGGCCGGGAGCGGCTGCGGGAAAACCTGTCTCAGCAACCGGAACTTTTTGGTCGTGGCACAGTCTAAATGGATAGAAAGGAGAACACCGTGATGAGCGAAAATAACATGCGTTGCGAAGAGTTTGAAAGTCGCCTGAACGACTATCTGGACGGCGCGCTCCCGGAAGATGAGCGGGCCCAAATGCTTCATCACGCCCAGAGCTGCGCCCCCTGCGGCCAACTGCTTCATCAGATGACCGACATTTTAGGCGCCCTTCATGATATGGACCGCGATACCCAAATGCCCCTCGCCTGTCAGGCCGCCTGGCGCAAAGCCGTGCGCGCCGAATGCAAGGCCAAGCGGCGCACGCCTGTGCTTCGGGCAATAACCTCGGTGGCCGCGGCATTGGTGCTTTTGATATCGGGCACCTTCTATTCCCGCCTCAACACCGCTTCGCCCATGGAGACGCCCACGCTGAACCCGGTTTCCAGCGCGGTGGATCCCGTGCCCATGAGCGATACAGCGAACAATGGAGGCTATAGAAGCGATTTATCCGGAGGCGTCCAGCAGGCGCGCAGCCAGCGCATCGTTTCCGACGGCCCGGTGGACGATAATACGGCCACGGTCAGCCCCGAAGCCAGTCCTGAGGCCACCACGGATCGCCTTCAGAACACCGCCGCCCCGGAAGACACCGTTCAGTCCAACCGCCCCATGTTGGCCTATTCGGCCCAGCTGAGCGTCGTGAGCGAGGACTTTGAGGCGGATGTGCTGAACCTGAGCGATCTGGTTCAGGAATTTGAGGGCTATGACGAGCTGAGCAGCCAGAGCGGCGAAGAGGGCGCGCGGAGATTGAACATGGTGATTCGGGTACCCGCCGGCCGGTTGGATGAGTTTGTGGAGGCAGTCTCCAATCTGGGCACCGTCACCTTGAAGGAGCGCAGGGCCGAGGATTTGTCCAGCAGCTACTACGACACCGAGAGCCGCATCGAATCCCTTGAAGCCCAGCTGAGCCGGCTGAACGAATTGATGCAGACCGCCCAACTCAGCGATATAACCACCCTATCCGAGCAGACCGCCCAGGTACAGGAGGAGTTGGACACCTTAAACGGCCAGCGCGCCGGCTATGACAACAGCCTGAGCTACGCCCGGGTGACCGTTGACCTGAGCGAAGGCGATTCCACCCCGGCGTCCAGCGGAAACCAGCCCTCGTCCTCCGGCAGCGGCCTGACGGACCGCATGAGCGCGGCCTTTACCGAGTCGGTAAACGGCATGGGCGGTTTCCTGGAGGAAATGTGCGTGAATCTGGCCTGCTGGGCCCCCTATATCGCGCTGTTGATCCCGCCGGTATTGCTGATTTGGTGCATTGTGGTCCTGATTCGCCGCAAGCGGAAATAAGCGAATTTCAAAATAAGCAACGAGCCGCCTGAGCAGATTTCATGCTCAGGCGGCTTTGTTTTGCGCTTTTATATTTTTCCGAAACGCCCATGGCCTGCTTCCACAGGACCGCATTTTATGGGCGCCTATCGCCGGATTCCAAACAGCGAGCGGCATTCGTCAATAATATTTTCCACAATCCGTATCTGATCCGGCGTCAACGCGCTCATCTTATCCGCCAGAATCAAAAGGTCTTTGTCGATGATCTCCCCCGTCAGCAGATAGTCGGCGCTCACCTCCAGGGCGGAGGCCATCTTCATAAGGTTTTCAGGACGCATCGCGCGCTTCCCGGCTTCAGCATAGGAGACAAACTGGGCTGTCACTTCGGCCTTTTCCGCCAGCGCTTCCTGCGTCAGGCCGAGCTTCTTGCGCCGCTCCATGATTCGCCGGCCGATTCCCTGTAAACACAGCTCTGCGTCTGTCATCCGCTCACCTCCACTCTGCTTGTTCAATGATATCCACCACCAAGATGCCTTCCCGGTCGTATTCCAACCTGCTTTCTATGCGTCCATCCAGGAAATAAAACGCCCCGCCGAACGATCTGGGGTTATGGGAAATGGAATTGACCATCAATGCGCGGCTGGCCGCCAGGCGGGCCTGGGCGGCGTATTCCGCCTCGTATGCTTTCCATTCCTCCAGGCTGAAATTCACATAAACCGGCCAGATCAACAGGCCGCCGGTTTGAAAGCGCTCCGGAAAATCCCATAAATCGCCGCACAGCGCAATCTTGACGGGCCATCCCCGATAGCGGAATCCGCCGGTGTGGTCTCCCTCCCCATAATGCCCGTCCGTCCGGCGAAATTCCTTCCATCCCCTGGAAATCCGCCGGTAATTGTGGGTGAGCTTTCCCCCTTCCATGACCGCGCAGGCGGAATACAGGCGCTCCTCTTCCCTGTCGATTTCGATGTAGCCGAACAGCAGATCCACCCCATAGCGCAGGGTCAGTCCGGCGATTTGATCCATGACCGCGCCGTCCTGGGCGATGGCGATTTTGCGGTCGTTTTCATATATCCAATTGAGCGCGTCAAAGCCCTGCAAAAAGCTCTCGCCCAAGCACAACAGCTCCACCCGGCCTTGGGCTGCCGCAAGCGCCGTCTCCATTTGGGACAGATTGAACGCCAAATCGTTGTTGATGAATTCCTTGCAGGCCAAGCCGATTTTCATGGATTTTCTCCTCCCCTGCGGCCATCCGGCCGGCTTTGCAGCCAGTATACCAGAAATATTCCCAGGTGCAAACCCCCACTTGCGGCCGCCTCAACCCTTTCCGAAAGCGCTTCCTGCATCAAATAAGCCGCAGCAGGCGATGGAATCGGCGCGCATTGAACCAAACGCCTTTCCCCGCCGTCCAAGAGGGGAATTTGTGAAAAAACTTTGAAACGGAGGCGGTTTTTATGCGTCGAGTGGGCGGTGTTTTGGCCGTGGTCTTCCTGATGGTGATTTGTCTGGGCGCGGGGGCGATTTTGGGGCCCCGGTTCATGCCCGAGTTGATCAATTGGGCTTATCCTGACGGGGAAACGCCCTCCGCCTCCACCCAATTGCAGGTAAGCGGTGAGGGGAACATCAGCGTGCAGCCCGACACCGCGCTGTTGACCCTTTCGATTTCCGAAAAGGCCAGCGACGCGGGCAGCGCCCAGAGCGCGGTGAACGAAAAATTGGCCGCTGTGCTCGCGGCGCTCCAGGAAAAGGGCGTGCAGGAAGATCAGATCGTGAGCCAGAACCTGAGCCTGTATCCGGAATATACCTCGTTGGCCGGGTTGACCCGGTTGAGCAGCTACACCGCCAGCACCACCTTGGAGCTCAAGACCACTTTGCTTGACGATCTGGGCAGCTATGTGGACGCCGCGCTGGGCGCCGGGGCCAACGAGCTGCAGGGGGTGGAATTCTCCCTGAGCAATGAGCGGGAGGTCAAGCGCCAGGCCATCCAGGCCGCCCTGGAGGATGCCCAGGCCAACGCTCAGGCCATCGCCCAGGCCGCGAATATGGATTTGGGCGCTTTGATTCAGGTGGATCAAGGTTCAAGCGGCGGGGTGTATGTGCGCAACTACAGCGCCAACGTGAACAGCGTCGTGGCCGGCGCCGAATCCACCGACGCGGGCGCGGGCACCAGCATTCAATCCGGCGAAGTGGTGGTAACCGCCCATGTGAACTGCCTGTATTCGGCCCAATAAAGGATTTCTCCAGCACAAGACCCCCGAAGCGGTTGCTCCGGGGGTCTTCAGACCGTTGACAAACCTATTTTTCTCGTTTGGGGATGCATGAAGGGGCCGCAGCCCCTTCATATTCAATCCGCAGCGGCGGCATGTACGCCGCGAGGAGCGGCCCAAGTGGCCGCTTCCGATATCAT
>DVJW01000029.1 GCA_018716505.1 Candidatus Faecaligallichristensenella faecipullorum
ACGTTCGCTCCGCTCCCGGCTATCGGAGTTTGCCGTGCCGGGCACGGCAGGATAAAGGCTAAGGCCCTAACCGAAGCGCAAAGCCCGCTTGATTAGGGCCTTTTTCTTGTTTTGCCGCGTTTAGCGGGCAAATTCAGCCAACCTTTAGCGGAGCGTTGCGGGGGTGGCCCCGCGCCGGGGGCAGCAAGCCCCCACAGCGGCCGTTTGAAGGGGGTTATGGGTGGTGTGGAGGGATTTAAGGGGGAGGATTCGGAACTCCCCCTAATCCCTCCACTTTTTGCCGCCCACTCTGGGCAAGTTTGCTTCCTTTGGAAAAGGAAGATCAAAAAGGAGGGAAGAGCTTGACGGAACAACAGGAGCGGTTCGTGCGCGCCTATCGGGAGACGGGGGACGCGGCGCAGGCGTATATCGCGGCCTATCCCAGGATTAAACACATCGACGCGGCCCGCCGGATGGGGGAAAGGCTGCTCAAAAAGCCGGAGATCGAGCGCGCGCTTCGGGGCGCGGGCCCGGGGCCGGTGGCGGACGAGCGGGAGATCATGGAGTTTTACAGCGCGGTCATGCGCGGCCAATCCCCGGACGACGGGCCCATAAAGCTTTCCGAGCGCATCGCGGCCGCGGACAAGCTGACCCGGCTCATCGCCTCGGACGGGCGCGGGGATACCGGCCAGCTGGAGGAAATTTTGGAGGCGGTGGACGAGGTTGAATGAGATTTTGTTCGGCCCGGCCCAAAGGGAATTCATCAGCGACTTCAAGCACGGGAAGCTTCAGCGCATCAACCTTTTGGAGGGCTCGGTGCGCAGCGGCAAGACCTATGTTTCGCTGATCGTCTGGGCCATGTACCTGGCCAAAATGCCCAGGGACGGGCGCTATATGATGGTGGGCCACACCCTTTTGAGCCTGAAGCGCAACTGCATCGAGCCCCTGATGAACATGATGGGCGCCAACATGCGCCTCACGGATTCGGGCAGGCGGGCGGTGATCTTTGGGCGCAGCGTGGAATTGGAGGGCTCCAGCGACGAGCGGGCCGAGGCCAGAATCCGGGGCGTGACGCTGAACGGGGCGTATGTGGATGAGCTGAGCCTGGCGCCCCGGTCGTTTTTCGCCATGCTGCTCAGCCGGCTTTCGGCCCCCGGGGCCAGGCTGTTTGCCACCACCAACCCGGACGGCCCGCGCCATTGGCTGAAAACCGAATATCTGGACAGGGACGGCCTTTCGGTCTATCGGAAAAAGTTCCTGTTGGAGGAAAACCCGGCCCTGGAAAAGGCGTATATCGACAGCCTGAAGCGGGAATACCGGGGCATTTTTTATAAGCGGTTCATCCTGGGGGATTGGGCCGCGGCCCAGGGCGCGGTGTATCCCATGTTCGACGAGGCGCGCCACGGGGTGGAGCGATTGCCCGAAATGCGCTTTACCTGGATCGGATGCGACATCGGTCACACCAACCCCACCGCCTTTGTGCGCCTGGGCGCGGGCAAGGACGGGGGCATCTATGTGATGGACGAGTTTTATCACAGCGCCGCCCAGAGCGGGCCCATGTCGCCCGGGCAGTACGCCCAGGCCCTGATCCGCTTCGCCGGGGGCGATGGCGGGGCGCTTTCCCCCCAGGCCGTGGTCATTGATCCGGCGGCCGAGGGGTTTATCCTGCAAATGCGCGAGATCAGCGATTTGCGCATACGGCGGGCGGACAACGCGGTCATGGAGGGCATTCAGCTCGTCAGCGCGGCGCTGGATCAGGGGATGCTCAAAATTCACTTGGGTTGCCGCCATTTGATCGACGAATTCTACGCCTATTGTTGGGACGAGGCGGCCCAGCGCGCCGGTCAGGACAAGCCCCTGAAGCAAAACGACCACGCGCTGGACGCGCTGAGGTACGCGCTGATGGCGTATAAGCGGGAGATCCGGAGGAATTTTTGTGGGATTTAAGGGGGGATTTTTTATGAGGGGGCCAGGGGGATGAATCCCTTTTGCAAAGGGAAGCGAAATTCCCCTGGCGGGGAGCAATTTTATGGAGGGGCCAGGGGGGATTCCGAATCTCCCCCCTTAGGGCCCTCCAAACCACCCGTAACCCCCCTGAAACGGGCTGCTCAAAGGGGGCCTGCGGGCCCCCTCGCCGCAACCGGCTTCCCCCGGAGAAGGAACCGGTCTGATAAGGTTAGAAGAATATTCCCCTTATTGCACCGAGCTATGCGGGTCTGGGCGGTAGCCCAGCGGGTCCGGGCAGCGCCCGGCCGTTTGAGGGGGTGAGGTTGGAAGCCCTTTGGGCTTCCAAGTCGGCTTCGCCGACCGCGACGGCAAAATCAAAGATTTTGACGCCGCGCCTTCTGGGGTGCGCGAGGGGACTTAAGGGGGGAAATCGGAATCCCCCCTAGTCCCCTCGCAACTTCGTTTCCCCTTTACAAGGGGATAATCAGGGAATTTCGCTTCCCTTTGCAAAAGGGACTTTTTTTATAATTTTTTTCAGGAGGTGCAAAAAAATGAAAACCCTTCAACCCTGGCCCCCGCTGGATTGGCTCTGGCGGGACTATGAGCTGAGCTCGGCCTGGTATTCCGGGGACGAGGCGCGCATCCAGGCGGCCATGTCCAAGGGCGGCAAGGCCCTGGGCCGGTTCTGGGCCTCCCAGGAGCAGCTGCGCCTGCATGTGCCCATTGCCGCCGACCTGGCCCAGCTCTCGGCCAGCCTGATTTTTTCGGCCTCGCCCGAGATCCAATGCGCCCATGGCCCCACCCAGGACCGGCTTCAGCAGATCCTGACCCAAAACGGGGCCTACGCCAAGTTTTTGCAGGCCGCCGAGCTGGGATCGGCCCATGGCGGGGTGTTTTTAAAATGGAACTGGAACCAGCGGGAGGGCATGCCCAGGCTGTGCGTGGTGCCGGCCTATATGGGGCTGCCCGAATGGACCGGCGGGCGCATGAGCGCCATCGCCTTTTACACCGAGCTGGCCAGGGAGGCGGGCGGCGTCTGGCGGCTGGAGGAGCGCTATCTGGAGGACGGGCGCATCCTGAGCCGGCTGTTTCGGGGCAGCGACCTGAGCCTGGGGGACGAAGCGCCCCTGTCCAGCCGGGAGGAGACCCAAAACCTGCCCGCCGAGGCGGTGAGCGGGGCAGACGCGCTGTTGGCCGTGTATGTGCCCAATTTGCTGCCCAACCGCCATGCCCCGCAATCGGGCTTCGGGCGCAGCGACTTCGAGGGGCTGTACGGGCTGTTCGACGCCCTGGACGAGGCCTATTCGGCCATCCAGCGGGAGACAAGGCTCACCAAGACCACGGTCATCGTGCCCGCCGAGTATTTGCGGCGCAGGGAGCGCATCTTCCCGGAGCGCGGGGAAGCCGACCCTATGAAATGGGTGTATTCCAACGAATCCGGGGTGTTTACCGCCCTGGACATCGACACCGGGGAAAACTCCAGCCCCATCACGGTCATCAATCCCGAGCCCAGGGCCCAGCAGCGCATCGCCCTGTGCGACGAATTGGTCCGGCGCATCTTTTCCCTGGCCGGATACGCCCCCCAATCGGCCGGGCTGGACACCCAGGGCCAGGCCGAGAGCGGCACCGCCCTGAACCTCAGGGAGCGCAAGAGCCTGCGCACCACGGAGAGCAAAAAGACCTATTGGTGGCACGGGCTGAACGACCTTTTGCGCGCCGGGCTCAAGCTGGACAAGGCGGTTTTTCACACCGGGATAGAGCCCGAGGCTGCGCTTTCCATTGAACTCGTGGACGCGGGAAGGCCCGATTTTGCCCAAATGGCCGAGATTTTGCAGCGGCTTCAGGCCGCGGGCGCGGTCAGCGATTGGGCCAAGGTGGAATTGCTCCATCCCGATTGGGAGCCGGATCGGATCCGGCTCGAGGTGGAGCGGATTATGCAAAAGGGGCAGGGGGAGGTTTCCCCCTGAAAGCCCCCTTACAATCCCCTTGGGAAGGGGAAACGGAATTATGAGGGCCAGGGGGAGGGCTAGTTCCCTTTTTCAAAGGGAATAAACTTTTTTCCTTTTCCAAAGGAAAAGAAATTCTTCCCGAGGGGAAGTGCCCTTTATGGAGGGGCCAGGGGGAGGTTTTTGGGATTCCCTTTAGCAAAGGGAAGCGAAACTTGCCCAGAGTGGGCGGCAAAATGTGGAGGGATTAGGGGGAGTTCCGTATCCTCCCCCTTAAATCCCTCCACACCTCCCATAACCCCCTTCAAACGGCCGCTGCGGGGGCTCGCCGCCCCCGGCGCGGGGCCACCCCCGCAACGCTCCGCTAAAGGTTGGCTGAATTTGCCCGCTAAGCGCGGCAAGACAGAAGAAAAGGCCCTAATCCAGCGAGCTTTGCGCTTCGATTAGGGCCTTACCCCTTATCCTGCCGTGCCCGGCACGGCAAATTCTGACAGCCAAAAGTGGAGCGAACGTTGCCCCAAAACCGCTGGAGGGGGTAGGGGTGGTAAGGGAGAGCCGAAAGGCTCGACTAGGGCTGAGGACAGCGCTTTGAGGGAGCGCGCAGCGCGACTAGCGACGGCAAATCAAAGATTTGCCGAGCGTACTCGCGACGCGCAGCGGGGCGAGCGGAAACAGGGCTCCGCAGGCCCGTACTCGCCCCGCTGAAAGCGGGGTGAGCGAACATACGGAAGGTTCCCCCTGGCCCCTCCATAAAAACCCCTCCCCGCCAGGGAAAATTTCGCTTTCCTTTATAAAAGGAGATACCCGGAAAGGAGGTGAACGCAAATGGACCCAAAGGAACTTGAAAGGGCCGGCTTGAGCCCGGAGCAGATCCAATCGGTGCTGGGCCTGATGGAAAAGGAGCAAAGGGAACTGAACCAGCGCCTGGAAAGGGCTCAAAACCAGCTGGCGGATCAACAAAAGCGGGCCGCGGCCCTGCGGGAAATTCGGAAATTTTCCCCCAGGGATCCGGAAATCGCCCTGAACCTGGTGGACCTGGGCCGGGTTCAGATGGACGAGGGCGGGCGGCTCTCCGGATTGGACGAACAGGTGCAGGCCCTGCGCGCCCAAAGCGGCTTTCTGTTTCAGTCGCCCAGCCCCCAGGGCGGCGGCTGCGCCCCCCAGAATCGGCCCGACCCCACGCAGAATTTTGACATGAACCAATTTTTAAGGAGATGATTTTTCATGGCCAACACTTTTGACGCTTTCATCGACCGCACCGGCGCCGAGACTTTGGTGCCCACCCCGATTTCGGGCGAGATTTTTTCGGGCATTGCCCAGCAGTCGGCGGTGCTCAGCATGGCGCGCAGGTTGCCCAACATGACCAGCAAAATGCTCAAACTCCCGGTGCTGAACAGCCTGCCCAGCGCCTATTTTGTGGACGGGGACGACGGGCTTAAGCAGACCACCAGCGTGGAATGGACCGGCAAGAACATCACCGCCGAGGAGATCGCGGTGATCGTGCCGGTGCCCGACGCGGTGCTTCAGGACAGCGAGTTCGACGTATGGGCCCAGATTCAGCCCCTCATCGCCCAGGCCTTCGGCAAGAAGATCGATCAGGCCATCCTGTACGGCACCGACAAGCCCGACTCCTGGCCGGACGGCATTTTGACCTCGGCCGAGACCGCCCAGGCCACCCTCAGCGCCACCGACGACGGCTATCAGGACATCATGGGCACGGGCGGCCTCATCGACCTGGTGGAAAAGAGCGGCTACATGGTCACCGGCTATGTGGGCGCCATGACCAGCCGGGCCTATCTCCGGGGCATCCGGGCCGAGGACGGCATGCCCATCTTCCGGGGCGGCATGAATACCGCCAGCGCCTATATGCTGGACGGCGCGCCCATCGAATTCCCCACCAATGGCGCGGTGGACGACACCAAGTCGCTGCTCATCGCCGGGGACTGGAAGCAGCTTTGCTACGCCATCCGCCAGGATCTCACGGTCACCAAGTCCAACCAGGCGGTGATCACCGACGCCGCCGGCAAGGTGATTCAGAACTTCTATCAGCAGGATATGACCGCGCTGAGGTTTGTCATGCGCCTGGGCTGGCAGCTGCCCAATCCGGTGGGCGGCCTGGGCGGAAGCACCCGCTATCCCTTCGCGGTGTTGAAACCCGCGGCCTCGGCGCTCTCGGGCGGTGGTGATTAAAGATGAGCCCGCGGGAATGGAAACAGCAGGATCAGGCCCTGGCCGCGCGCATGAGCGCCTATATCGCGCCCCGCGCCCCGGCCAGCGAGGAGGAGCGGGCGGCCTTTGACGCGGCGGTGGCCATGCAGGCCGAATATGAGGCGGATCCCCAGGTCCAGCGGCGCATGCAGGCCAGGGGCATCAGCGAGTTTACGGTAAACGGCTTTTCCGCCAGCCTGAAGGGCGCGCACGAGCTGTTTCCCGGCGGACTGAGCCCGGACGCCCGGGCGGTGCTGTTCGGCGCCGGGCTGCTGTACCGGGGGGCGAGGCTATGCTGAGCCCGGATTTTTGCTTCATTCATCAGGTGCGGGCCCAGGAGTATCTGGGCAACGACAGGAGCGGGCCCCATTATGGGGAGGCGCGGACCCTGAATTGCCGCATGAACCCGCTCAAAAGCGCGGCCAGCCATGCAAACGGCCCGGGCCAGAGCGACCTGTTCACCGGCGAGGCCTGGTTCCCGGCCGGCACCCGGATGAGCCCGGGCAGTTTGGTGGAATTTGAGGGCCAGACCTATATCGTGAGCGAATGCCGCCCGGCCTATGACTGGTTCGGGGAGAACTATGTGAGGGTGAAATTTTAGGATGGCGAACGGCGGATGAACAGATTCAAATGGAACCTTGGCGGATTGCAGGGCAAGATCCGCACGGGCGGCGCGGCCGGAGTGTTGTCGGCCGCGTCGCTGCTTTTGGAGGAGGGCAAGCGCCGCGCCCCGGTGCGCACCGGCAGGCTGAGAGGCAGCGGCTCGGTTTCGGCCCGGGACAACCTGGCCCGGGTGAGCTTCGGCGCGCCCTACGCCCAAAAGGTGCACGAAAAAGAGCCCTTTTTGAGGGAAGCCGTGCAGGACGCCGGGCTGCGCGCCCGGATGCTGGCCCGCATGGGGGAAGGGATCAGATTTTAGCGTTCAGGAGGAATGACGGATGCTGTTGAGCGACCAGTTGGCCTGGTTTCTGGCGGCCAACGATTTTCAGGTGACCACGGATTTTTTGCCCCCGGAACCCGACCGGCTGGCCTGCGTATACGCCGCGGATCTGGAGGGCGTGCCCAACGAGCGCGGCGCGCTGATGCAGATCGTGTTCCGGGGCCCGGTCAAGGACGGGCTGGCGCTGTATGACGCGGCCCGGGCCGAGGCGCTGCTCAGGGATTTTGAGGGCCTGTTTTGCGAGGGCGGCGACTATATCCTGCGCGCCAAAGCCGAAAGCGGGCCCACGGCCCTGGGCGCCGACGCCCGGGGCCGGTGCGAATACAGTTTGGAGGTAAGGGTATGGGGATGCGGTTGACCCGCGGAATGAGAAGGAGGAGATTTTTCAGATGGCACGAACCAACGGATGCCCGTTTTCCATAAGAAATTGGCAGATTGACATCCAGAGCCGGGCTTCCACCCCGGAAAACCCGGTTTGGATCCGGATCAAGGGGCTCACCGAGATGGCCCTCAGCCTGGAATCCGAGACCCAGGACGCCGCGGACGCGGACAGCCTGTTCAGCGAGCGGTTCAAAACCCGATTGAGCGTCAAGCTCAACCTGGAGGGCAAGCCGGTGGGCGACGCGGCCTCGGGCGAGATGGATCCGGGCCAGGCCCTGCTCACCGAGTACGCCATGATGGCCGGATGTCAGGCGGACGCCCGGCTGCGGCTGGCCGATCCCTACGGCAGGGCCCAGATCATGGATGTGATCGTGAGCGGCTTCGAGCGCAAGGCCGACGATTCCAGCCAGAGCGTGGCCTGGGAGATGGACATGGTGGGCGCGCCCCAACAGCTCAGCTATATCCAGGCCCAGTCGGTGGCCACCGCGCCCTCGGGCAGCCTGAGCATCACCTTGGGCCAGACCAAGCGGGTGGGCGTCAGCTTTACCCCGCAAAACGCCAGCAACCAAAAATATTCGGTGGCCAGCGCCGACCCGGCCAAGGTCAAGGTTACGGCGGTGGACGGGCTGAACTTTGAACTGTTCGGCGCGCAAAAGACCGAAAGCCCGGTGAATATCGTGGTCAAAACCATGAACAACGCCCTGACCGCCAACTTGCAGGTCACGGTGAGCGAGGCCTAAGGGGGCGCGGACATGGGCAAAGGGGATTTCAGGGATTTTGACGCCATGCTGGCCGAGATGGAGGGGGAAACGCTCTGTTTTCAGCTCTTCGGCCGGCGCTACCGGATGAAAAAGCGGCTGCCCGCGGCCATTGTGCTCAAATTGGCCCGGGCCGAGCCCGACCAGCGGGTGGAGGCCGAACTTCTGGCCCAGGCGGCCCGGGCGCTCCTGGGCCAGAGGCAGTTTGACGAGCTCATGGCCAACGAGGATTTCAGCATGGATCTGATGGGCGAAATCCTCAAATGGGCCTTTCAGAAAATTGACGGCGATCCGGGCGGCTGGCCGGGCGACGGTGAACCGGGCGACGGCTGGCCGGGCGACGGTGAACCGGGCGACGGCGGGCCGGGCGGCGGGGCCGTTACCGAGGATGGGCCGAGGGATGGCGGGGCCGCGAAAAAAAACTGAGCCTGCCCGCGGTTTGGGGCGCGCTGGAGGCCGACTTCAGACGGGAATACGGCATCCGGCTGAGCCGCGAACTGGCGGGCATGAGCTGGCGCGAGTTTAAAACGCTGCTTCGCGGGCTTTCCCCGGGCTGCGCCAGCCTGCGGGCCATGGAGCAGGCCGGGCCGGGACAGCAAGAGAACGAACGCATGTTCTGGGAAAGCATGGGGCGAATCAATGAATAACTACCATAAACATAACAGGAGGTGCTGGAAATGGCGATGCAGGTGGGCGAGCTTTTCGCCACCCTTACCTTGGACGATTCGGCCTTTTACCGGGCCACGGCCTCGGCCCAGAGCGCCTTGGCCGCCCTGAGCCGGTCGTTGGGCGCGCTTTCCGGCCAGGGCCGCTCGGCCGGACTGAACTTTGCCCGGGGCCTGGCCGGGGGTATCACAGCGGGCACGCCCGCCATACGCAGCGCGGCGCGGCGGGCAGCCCAGGCGGCGCGGCGGGCCGCCGAGGCCGAGCTGCAAATCCACAGCCCCAGCAGGGTGGGCATAAAGATCGGCGGCTATTTCAGCGAGGGCGTGGCCGGAGGCATCGGCCAGGGCGTCCGGATGGTCTCCGGGGCGGCGAACGCCTTGGCCCGCTCGGCCCAGCGCGGCATGACCCGGCGGGAGGCGGCCAATGAGCGCGTTCCGGCGGCCCAAACCATCGACTACGACCGGCTGGCCCAGGCCATGGCCGAACATCAAACGGTGCTCGTCAGCAACGGCAAGGTTCTGGCCCGCAGCACGGCGGCGGACAACAGCCAGGCGCTGGGGGCGTACAAGAGAAAAGTCGCAAAGGGCTATGGAGGATAACGGGCTGACGCCCTTGTGGACGGGGGAGCAGGCTCCCCCGCCACGGCCACCCCTACCGGATTTTGCTTGAATCCTGCGGATTCCGGCCGCAAAATCCGCAAGGAAGCGGCCACCTAGGCCGCTCCTCGCGGCGTACACGCCGCCGCTGCGGATTATAAGCCGCGCGAAACGCGGCTGGGAAAAAAAGGAGGATAACATGGCACGAAGTCAAAGCGCATGGATTGAATTTGGCGGGCACAAGAGCACCGAGCTGCATGCCTATCTTACCGAATTTCCCACCCGGCCCAGGGGGCCGGAGCGGGGGGAATGGGCCGAGATTCTGGGCAAGAGCGGGGCGCTCTGGGTGCCGGGGGACGCCTATGACCTGATGGAAATCAAATGCAGCCTGCTGGCCACGGACCAGGCCAACGAGATTACCCTGCGCCACTGGCTGAGCGGGGCCGGGAACCTGATTTTTTCGGATGACGATGATTATGCCCTCAAGGCCCGGGTGGTCAAGGGGCCGGAGATCAAAAAGCTGGGCGCCACCAAGATGCTTCAAATCACGGTGACCTTCGCCTGCCAGCCCTTCCGCTACCTTTCGAACCCCACCAACTTGAGCGTGACCGGAAGCCAGACCATCCAAAATCCGGGCAGCTATTACAGCGACCCGGTGATTCAGGTATCGGGCAGCGGCTCGGGTACGCTGAAGATCAATAATATCGAAACCGAAATCAGCGACCTGACCGGGGGCGTGGTCATCGACAGCGAGGCGCGGCTGGCCTACAACCCGGGGGCGGACGTGAATTTGAGCGGGCGCATTTCCGGGGAATGGCCGGTGTTTGAGGTGGGCAACAACGCCATAAGCTTTTCCGGCGGCATTACCGGACTGATTGTCGCGCCCAATTGGAGATGGGTATAGGGGCCAGGGGGAGGTTTTCCCCCTGAAAACCCCTTGGGAAGGGAAA
>DVJW01000030.1 GCA_018716505.1 Candidatus Faecaligallichristensenella faecipullorum
ACAGCCTGCGCTCCATGGAAGAAGATGGGCTGGTCAACCGCACAGTTTTTCCCGAAGTGCCGCCCAGGGTAGAGTATGCCCTGAGCGAATTGGGCGAATCCATGCGGCCCATTATCCAGGCCATGGCACAATGGGGCAAGGAATATAAAGCCAAAAGGGCTGTCTGAATCCGCTCAGACAGCCCTTTTGGCCCGAACTTTCTATGATATTTCCCGGCTTAAAGCCATTCCCCAAAGCAATGGATATACGCCTTTTTGACCACCGTCATGAGCAGCATATAACCCAATACCACCGCGGCCAAAATGGCAAAGTAGATCGCCGGAAGGGCGGTCAACTCCAGCGCCGTGCCCAGCGGCGTAAAGGGAATCATGGTGACGGCGGCGATGCCCAGCATGGACAGAACCGTCACCGGGACAGACGCGCGGCTCTGCACAAAGGGCATCTTTGGGGTGCGGATCATATGGATGACCAGCGTCTGGGTCCACATGGATTCCACAAACCAGCCCGTTTGAAACAGGGCAATGTAGGCGGCCCGGGCGGCCGGATCAATGAGCTGCGAATAGAGCCGCCCGCCGGTAAACAGGGGGCAAATGACAAAATACATCAGCAAATAGGTCATGATGTCAAACAGGGAACTTGTGGGCCCGATCAACAGCATAAACCTTCCGATCCCGGAGGCGCTCCACTTCCGGGGCGCCCGCAGGAAATCCTCGTCCACATGATCCCAGGACATGGCGGTGCAGGCGACGTCATAGATCAGGTTCAGCAAGATCAAATGCAGCGACGCCATGGGCAAAAAGGGCAAAAACGCGCTGGCCGCCAGCACCGAAAACATGTTCCCAAAGTTGGAGGAAGCGGTCATCTTGATGTACTTAATCATGTTGGCATAGGTCTTGCGGCCCTCCACAACGCCCTGTTCCAATACCATCAGATCCTTTTTCAGCAGCACCACAGAGGCGGACTCCTTGGCGATATCCACGGCGGTATCCACGGATATGGCCACGTCCGAAGCTTTCATGGCCGCGGCGTCGTTGATGCCGTCTCCCATATAGCCCACGCTGTGGCCCCGGTCGCGCAGTACCCGGATAATCCGGGCCTTTTGCACCGGTGAGAGCTTGGCGAATACCGTGATATTTTCCGCCAGTTCGCCCAGCTCTTTATCGGAAAGGGCGTCCATCTCTCCGCCCAGCAGAATTTTGTTTGCGTTCAGCCCCACCTGCCGGCAGATGGCGCAGGTGACTTTTTCGTTGTCCCCGGTCAAAATTTTTACGGTAACCCCGTAGTTTTTCAGCGCCTGTATGGCTCCCCGGGTGGTCTCCTTGGGCGGATCCAAAAAGGCCAGAAATCCAATCAGCACCATATCCCTCTCATCGGCCACCGAAAATTGGCCCACCGGGGCGGGATTGGTTTTTTGCGCCACCGCAATAACCCGCATTCCGGCTTCGTTCAGCTCGCCGGATTTTGCCAGCACCTTTTCCCTTACCTCGTCCGCCAGGGGATGGATCTCTCCGCCGCATTCGGCAAAGGCGCAGCAATGGAGCATCTCCTCCACCGCGCCCTTGGTTACCAACTGGGTCTTTCCGGCGCCGTCCTGAACCACCACGCTCATCCGCCGGCGCTGGAAATCAAAGGGGATTTCATCCACCTTGGTGTATTTTTGAACCAGCGTTTGGGCGCCCAGTTCCTCCTGTTTGGCGATAACCGCAAGGTCAATGAGGTTCTTTAACCCGGTCTGAAAATAGCTGTTTAAAAATGCGTGGCGCAACACCCGATCATCCGCTTCTCCGTCCACATTCAAATGGTATTCCAGCACCACCTTGTCCTGGGTGAGGGTTCCGGTTTTATCGGTGCAGAGGATGTCCATGGAACCCAGGTTCTGGATGGCGTTGAGGTTTTTGATGATGACGGATTTCTTGCTCATGGCCAGGGCGCCCTTGGCCAAGGAGGTGGTAACGATCATGGGGAGCATCTCCGGGGTAAGGCCCACGGCAATGGAAAGGGCAAACAGCGCGGCCTGCATCCAGTCCCCCTTTGTAAATCCGTTGACAAACAGCACAACGGGTACCATGATGAGCATGAAGCGGATCAGTACCCAGGACACCGAATTAACCCCTTTTTCAAAGGTGGTCTTTGGGGGCTTGGTGTTCAGGCTTTTGGCCATGGTGCCCAACATGGTCTCGTTGCCCACGGCGACCACCAGGCCCTTGGCGCTGCCGCTGATTACGCTGCTGCCCATAAAAGCAAGGTTTTCCATCCCGGTCAACGAATTCTTCTTGGGGCCGGCCCCGGCCGATTTTTCCACCGGCTCGCTTTCCCCCGTAAGCGAGGCCTGGCTGATGAAGAGATCCTTCGCCTGAAGAATGCGAAGGTCGGCGGGCACCATATCGCCGGCGGACAAATGCACAATATCGCCCACGGCAATCTCCTCCATGGGGATTTCCAAGCGTGCGCCTTCCCGCTCCACGCAGGCGGTGGTGTGGATCATGCCGCTGAGCTTCTCGGCCACATTGCCGCTGCGGGTCTCCTGCACAAAGCGCAGCACGCCGGAAATGGCCACCATGGCGGCAATAATGCTCACCGTAGCATAATTTCGGTCACCGGGTGCGGCAAAAACGATGTCCGTGAAAACGGAGATGGCCGCCAGTGCCAACAGCACCACGGTAAACGGATTGATAAAGGCCGAAAAAAGCCGCTGAATGAAATGGTTTTTTTGACCATAGGTGAGGATATTCTCCCCGTGCTCCGCCCTGGATGCCTCCACCCCTTCCGGCCCGAGGCCGGTGGGCGGGGTGCCGTACTCCCGAATCAACGCCTCGGTTGACTGCAGGGCAGCGCCATACAGCTTCTCTTGAAGTTCATTGTTTGGGTTCAGGGCCATGTGATTGGCCATGGAGATGATTTTCCTGTTTTTCATTTTTCTGTACCTCCCAACTTTTGGTATTGCCGTTGTTTGGGAAAAGGCACAGTGCGCAAGAGAGGAATTATTCGCGCCCGGGAAAAAGAACAGCACGGCAAAACAGCGCCATTTTCCCGTTGGCTATCATCCATCTTCGCTCAGGAGAGCCCGCACTGCAACTGCTTCCCGTGTCCATTCTTTTTCACCTCAGCTTTCTCTACGCTTGATATCTATATCATCGCCCGCGGGCGCTATGATTCAAAAAGGGCGCAAAAAACCACCGCCCGCAAGGGAAACCCCGCAAAGCGGTGGCAGAAGCCGCGCCGAAAAAACGCTATAGGTGCGCACACCTACGCCTTCGAACGATCCATCGCTTTGCAAGCCGATTGTATCCCGAACTGTGATACACAGCGTTCCACTTTCCCTTCTGAAAAAATAAAAAACCGCGCGTCCGGTTGGAACACGCGGGGAGAAAACTCACATCGCCGTCCGTTTGAGCTTTAGCTTTGCAGGGCGGTGAAACTGCATTATGACACGCCTTGGATTCGACGTGTCCTGTTCAAACCAGCTCATGGTGTCTCCACCATTTTGCGGCAACAGTCCGTATCCCTGTAGGAGCCTTACCTACCGAACGGATTTACTATACCATGATTTTTTAGAGTTGTCAACCCGTTGGGGGGAAAGAAATTGGGACGGATAAACAGAAAAAGGAAGCCGTGCCGCTATGGACTGGCCTGTGGTATATGGTCTATGTCCCGGGTATCCCCAATTGCAGGGCTCATCATCCGCGGCAGGATCCGTTGCAGTCTTTATTCCCAGACCGGCCATTAACCGGTGGGTTCGCGCCGAGGCCGGACAGATTCACAATTTCGAAAACCGGGCATCCCCTCGAAACGATTTGATAAAATGCCGAAATCCCTTAACCCAAGAAATGCCGGAATATCAGATAAAAAAACACCAGCCTTTGCATCAAAAGCTGGTATTTTTGGTCTGGGTGAGAGGATTCGAACCTCCGGCCTCTTGAACCCCATTCAAGCACGCTACCAAACTGCGCCACACCCAGTTATTTGTTTTCCGGCTTTCGGGCACCCCTCCAAACCGTCAACGTTAGATATTATATCACATTCATTCGAATTGTCAAGGGGAGAATTGCATTTTTCTCAAATAATTGGAAAAAGTAGATCCGTGGGCCAAAACCCGCGGATCGTGTGAGCTATTTATCCGGCTCCATAAGGGTACGCATCTGGGCATACAGTTCGGGGCGAAGCGCCTTGAGGTTGATGGGCCTGAAGGTTTTCGCGTCCACCCAAAGGTGCAAGGTGCTTCCGGTATTGATGGGCTTGTCCTCGCCCGCTTTATAAATCTCATAGCCGAATTTGAGCCGCATGCCATCCACCAACAGCAGACGGGTGCGCAAATCGAGCTCATCCTCATATTGCGCGGGTTTGATAAATCGGCTGTTGACCTCGATGAGCGGGGTCATAATGCCCTGTGCCTCCATTTGCGAATAGGGCAAGCCCATTTCCCGGCAGAAATCGGTCCGTCCCACCTCATACCAGATGGGATAGTTGGAATGATGCACGATGCCCATGCGGTCGGTTTCGGCATAGCGCACCACGATTCGCGTTTTAGTGATCATGATTTTCGCCTCCACCAGGTATTGTAGCATAGTTGAGGGCAACATACAAGCGGGATGCATCTGTGCTTTGGAACGCCAAAATGCGGAAATCATGCGCCGAATTCAGGGTTTTGTGCAATGCCGCTTGACGGATTGGCCCGGGTGGCATACAATTAGGCTGGAAGGTGAGCAATATGAAAACACGCAGGATTCCTTCGGCTATTCCCATTTACTTGGGCGCGGCGGCATTCGTGATCTGCGGATTGATCTTCCCGCTGTATAAGCTGGGTTATATTTTGCTTTCGGCCGCGGTGGGGCTGGGGGTCTATTTCCTGGGCGGAAAAATATTCCGCGGCCGCGAGGTACCTGTGGAAACGCCGGTGGACACCGGGGACAGCGAGGTGGACCGCCAGATTCGAGAGGGCCTTGCGGAATTGGCCAAGCTGGAGCAGGCCGCTCAGCAGATTCCTTCCGCCGAGGTCAAAATTCAATTGGAGCGCATGGTGCGCGCCGGCCGTCAGATTTTCGACGCCGTGGTCCAAACGCCCGAAAAGTCCACCCAAGTCCGCAAATTCATGAATTATTACCTGCCCACCTGCGTGAAGCTTCTGGATCAATATCGCTATTTTTCCAAACTCAACGCCCGGGGCGGTCATGTGGAAGGCTCCATCCAGAGCATCCAAAACAGCCTGGATATGATCGCCTCTGCCTTTGAAAAACAGCTGGACAACCTGTTCCGCGCCGAGGCCATGGATATCAGCAGCGATATTGACGTGCTGGAAACCATGATGGCCGCCGAGGGCTTGACCGGGCAGCCCAATTTTCAAACCACCGCTTCCATGAGCCAAGAGGAGCGGGCGGCGCGGCTGAAAATGGAGGCCGAGCGGTGCAGGGCCGCCTCCACCGCAGCCCGGGAGACGCCCAAACAGCCCATCGAGCTCAAGCTGCCCGAAAAGGAGCAAAACAAATAAACCGGCTCATCCCCTGCCAGAAATCCGAATTTTCCATGAGGAGGAATGTATATGTCCGACGAAATCAAACTGAGCCTGGATCCCACGCCCGCCGCTCCCCAAATTACCCTGACTTTGGACGGCACCCCTGCCCCGGCGCCCACGGTTCAGCCGGTGGATAAAAAGAATCCCTTGGTGGAACAGGCCGAACAGCGCACCGCCTTCTCCCCCGAGGAGCAAAAGCAGATCGATGAATTCGCCCAAAAAATCGATATCACCGACACCAACCTGGTGTTTCAATACGGCGCCGCCTGCCAACAGAACATCGCCAGCTTTTCGGATAGCGCGCTGCAAAACGTGCGCACCAAGGATCTGGGCGAGGTGGGCGATATCATCGGCGGCCTGGTGACCGAGCTCAAGGGCTTTACCATCGAAGAAGAGGAGCCGCGCGGCATCCTGGGCTTCTTTAAAAAGAGCGCCAATCAGATCGAGCAGCTCAAAGCCCGCTATGACAAGGCCGAGGTCAACGTCAATAAAATCTGCAATACTTTGGAGGATCATCAGGTTCAGCTGCTCAAGGATATCTCCATGCTGGATCAGATGTACGAGTTGAACCTGCGCTATTTTAAAGAGCTCTCCATGTACATCGCCGCGGGCAAACAGCGCCTGAAGCAGGTGCGCGAGACCGATGTGGCCCAGGCATTCGCCAAGGCCCAGGCATCAGGCTTGCCCGAGGATGCCCAGGCCGCCAAGGATCTATCCGAAAAATGCGACCGGTTCGAGAAAAAGCTGTACGATCTGGAGTTGACCCGGAATATCTCCATTCAGATGGCGCCTCAGATTCGGCTGCTTCAAAACAACGACAGCCTGATGGCCGAAAAAATCCAATCCTCGCTGGTGAACACCATTCCGCTTTGGAAGAGCCAAATGGTGCTGGCGCTGGGATTGGCCAATGCCGAAAGCGCCATGCGCGCCCAACGCGCGGTAACCGATGTGACCAATGAGCTGTTGCGCAAAAACGCCGAGCGCCTGCGCACCGGCACCCTGGAAACCGCCCGGGAGTCTGAGCGTGGCATCGTGGATATCGAAACCCTCAAGGCCACCAATGAAACCCTGATCTCCACCCTGGACGAGGTCATGACCATCCAGCAACAGGGCCGCGAAAAGCGCCGCCAGGCCGAGGTGGAGCTGGCCAATATTGAAAATCAGCTGAAGAACAAGCTGCTGGAAATCAGGAACTGATTTCTAAGGAGGAGACGCCATGCGCTTTCGTGAAAACCGAATTCTGGCTTGCTTTGTCGCGTTGGTGGTGGTGCTCGTCACCATTCTCGCCAGCGGAGGCGGCCGGTTGGGCGCCCAACGCGCCGCGGCGGAAGAGCTTTTTTATCACGGAAAAAATGGCAGCGGCCAATGCATTCAATCCGATATCAACGCGCGGCTGGACGCGGCCTGCAATCTGATCACCGTGGCCGGGCGCTATATGCAAAGCGGCGATGAGAAGGTCGCGGCCCTTGAAGCGGCCACCCAGGCCCTTCAAAGCGCGCAGGGGATCTCCGCCCTGTATGAAGCCAACCAGGCGCTGGATGAACCCACAGAGGCCTTGTATCAGGCCTTAAACGCGCTGTCCCTCAGCGATCGCGACGAATCATTGGTGCAAAAGCAATATGTCAATTTTACCAGCCGCGCCGATTCCATACGGCGGGACAGCTACAACGAATCCGCGCGCCAATACAACCAAGAGCGCGCCGGAATGCCCGCCTCGCTCATTGCCTCGCTGACCGGGAATGAGCCGCTTCAGCTGTTTGATTAACCTTACCTCCGGCCCCAGGGAGCTTCCGCGCGGTATGCGCCCCGGACCGCCGGGCATAAAGAAAGGCATGGGATGAAAAGTTGAAAAAAGGGCTTTCGGCGTTTATAATCTTGCTGTTTACGATGACCTTGGGGCTGAACGCCTGGGCCGAGCCCACCGTGGTGGAGCCCACCGAGGACTTTTATGTGCTGGATCAGGCCAACGTGCTCAGCGATCAAACCGAACGCTATATTATTGAAAACAATGAGGTGCTGTTCAATGGCACCGGCGCCGAGTTGGTCTTCGTCACCTTGGACTTTACCGGCGCCACGGATATCGCGGATTATGCTTACGCGCTGTTTAACCAATGGGGCATCGGCTCCCAGGAAAACAACAACGGGGTGCTGGTGCTGATGTCCATCGGCGCCGAGGATTACTATCTGCTTTCCGGCGACGGATTAGAGGGCAAATTGGATGCCGGCGAGCTGGATGAGCTTGCGTATACCTATCTGGAACCGGACTTTGCCAAGGAGGACTATGACGCGGGCGCGCAAAAGCTGTTTGAGGCATTGTACGCCCGGGTTGCGCCGCTCTATGGCATGGACGCCGCATTGACCATCGCCTATGGCGCCTCCTCCGCGGCCAATCCGCAGACCAGCGATTATGGTTATACCCAGGGAAATTGGGCGGATGAATCTCCGGCACAGGAAATGCCCGAGGACATTCGCCGCGAAGAACGCGAACGCGAAGATGAGGAAGGAGGTTCTGCCTTGGCCGTTATTGTGGTGGCCGTCATCCTGCTTTTGATTCTCTTCCGTCCCTTCAGGCCCCGCAGGCATATGGGCGGCGGCTTTGGGGCGGGTATGTTCTGGGGCAGCATGCTGGGCCGTGCCAGCCGGCCCCGTCCGCCCAGGCCGCCTCATCACGGGCCCGCTGCGCCGCCTCCCCCACCCCGTCCGGGGAACTTTGGCGGCTTTAACCGAGGCGGTTCTTCCCGGGGCGGCGGCTTCTCCCGAGGGGGCTTCTCAGGCGGCGGACGTTCGGGTGGATTTTCCCGGGGCGGCTTCTCGGGCGGCGGACGTTCGGGCGGCTTTTCCCGGGGTGGTTCTTCCCGGGGCGGCGGCGCCGGACGGCGCAAATAATGCATAAAACAAAGGGCCTGTTGCTCTGGTGACGAGCGACAGGCCCTTGCTGTTTCTATTCATTTTTCCAGCACCCTTACAGGAAATCCTTGAGCTTTTTGCTGCGGCTGGGGTGGCGCAGCTTGCGCAAGGCCTTGGCCTCGATTTGACGGATGCGCTCCCGGGTGACGTTAAACTCCTTGCCCACCTCTTCCAAGGTGCGGGCGCGCCCATCATCCAGCCCAAACCGCAATCTGAGCACCTTTTCCTCCCGGGGCGTCAGGGTATCCAGCACGTTCATCAGCTGTTCCTTGAGCAGGGTAAACGCGGCGGCCTCGGCGGGCGCCGGAGCGTCGTCGTCCGGAATAAAGTCGCCCAAATGACTGTCCTCTTCTTCGCCGATGGGGGTTTCCAGCGACACCGGTTCCTGGGCAATCTTGATGATCTCCCGAACCTTTTCGTCGGAAATACCCATCTCCCGGGCGATCTCCTCGGGCTGGGGCTCGCGGCCATACTCCTGAAGCAGCTGGCGCGAAACCCGAATCAACTTGTTGATGGTCTCCACCATGTGCACCGGAATGCGAATGGTGCGGGCCTGATCCGCAATGGCCCGGGTGATGGCCTGGCGAATCCACCAGGTGGCGTAGGTGGAAAACTTATATCCCTTGCGGTAATCGAACTTCTCCACCGCCTTGATCAAGCCCAGATTGCCCTCCTGAATCAAATCCAAAAACAGCATGCCCCGGCCCACATAGCGCTTGGCAATGGACACCACCAACCTCAAGTTGGCCTCGGCCAGCTTGCGCTTGGCCTCCTGATCCCCTTCTTCCATGCGGCGGGCGATATCGATTTCCTCCTCCGCCGAGAGCAACGGAACCTTGCCAATTTCCTTTAGATACATGCGCACCGGATCATCGATGCTGATGCCTTCGGGAACGCTCAGGTCGAGATCCTCTTCCACCGGCTCCAGGGCCGCATCGCCGTCCAGCTGAAGTTCGCTGACCACCTCGATGCCCAAAGCCTCCATGGATTCCAACAGCTTATCAAACTGATCCGGATCCAGCTCAACATCGATCAGCTGATCCATAATTTCTTTCATGGTCAGGCTGCCCTTGGCCTTTCCCATTTCCAAGAGTTCCCGAACCTTATCTTTTTTCGCCTCAAGGCTGTTATTTTGATTCGTTTTGTCCAAACGGCTCACTCCTTCCGACCGGTCTTGGCCAACTCCAATTCCTGCATCAACCGCTGAATCAGGGCAATGGTCGCTTTTCGCTCTTCCCCCTGCGCCTGACTAAGCTGCTGCTTGGCCTGCTCTATCCGCATTTCCAGCTGATGCCGCCTCATGCGGTTCATGCAATCCTCTGCCATGGCCAGCGCCTTGCCCGGCTCAACGGGTGGCGCGTCCTGCAAAATGCGCGCAGCCTGAGCGCGCTCGTCATCCTTTAGTTTATCCAATGCCGCCGCGGGCGTAAAACCCCCCATGAGCAGCGCGGCAATCTCGCGGTTCAATGGATTTTCAAAATCATCCACCCTCAGCAAATCCGAAGGGATCAGTTGGGCGGCCATCATGGACAACAGCGCCCGTTCCGCCCGCTCGAAATCGGCCAACGGCTCATCCTTTTCTATCAACCTGGGTCTGGGCGCCCGCGGGCGCTGAGCCGCCGGCTGGGCCCTTCCCACCTGAGATAACAAAACTTCCTTCTCAAAGCCGGTTTCCACGCTTAGACGCGACAGATAGTTCTCCAGCTCCACCGGATTGGGCACGGATCTCAGCAACTCGCAGCAGGCAATGGCATAGCGCGTGCGCCCCTCCTGGGTGGTCATATCCAGGCCGTCCGCAGCCCGCTTCATCCGGTATTCCACCGGCTGAATGGGCTTCAGGGCCTGAAATCCCTCCAACCCATGGGCACGGATATACTCATCCGGATCCATTCCACCCGGAATATCCAACACCCGCGCGGGCATGGACTGCTCCTCAAAAATATCCAACGCGCGCAGTATGGCCTTTTGCCCTGCCGCGTCGCCGTCATAACTCACCCAAACCTCGGGAGCATAGCGCTTGATGAGCCGGGCCTGTTCCTCGGTGAGCGCGGTACCCAACGTGGCCACCACCCCGCTGACGCCCATCTGCCTCAGGGAGACCACATCCATATACCCTTCCACCAGGATCAACCGCTTCAGGCCGCGCTCCTTTTTCACAAAGTTCAGGGCATAGAGCCCCTGGCGCTTGTTGAAAACCGGTGTGTCCGAGGTGTTGAGGTATTTGGGCTGAGCGTCGCCCATGGCCCGGCCGCCGAAGCCCAACACCCGGCCCTGGGCATTGATAATGGGGAAAATGGCCCGGTTTCGGAACATGTCGTACCGCCGGCCATCCTTTTGACCGCACAGTCCGGCCTTAATCAGGGTTTCCATATCATACCCCTGGCCGCACAGGTGCCTGACCAGGCCGTCGTGCCCATGCCCGGCCGCGCCCAGTCCAAACCGGCGAATGGCCGCGTCGTCCAGCCCCCGCTTGTGCAGATAGCTGAGCACCCCGCTGCCCTCTTCGGTCCAGATCAGGTCGTGGAAGTAATGAGCGGCCGCCACATTGGCCTCATAGATTTTTTCCCTCAGTTCCCGCTGGCCGGCCTCCTGGGGCGCGTTGACCCGCTCGGGCATTTCCAAATGCGCGCGCTCGGCGAGCATCTGAACCGCTTCCAGGAACTCCATGTGTTCGGCTTCCATCACGAAATGGATGACATTGCCGCCCTTATGGCAGCCGAAGCAGTAATACATCTGCGCTTCCGAATCCACGCTAAAGGACGGCGTCTTCTCATTATGAAACGGGCACAGCCCCCAATAGCGCCGTCCCTTGGGTTTCAACGCCACATAGTCGGCCACCACGTCCACGATATTGAGTCGCGAACGCAGCTCATCCAACCAGCTATCCGGTAGTCTTGCCGCCATGACGTCGTTTCACCCGTGCTTTCTTAAAAATTCGCCGTTTTTGATATTTTTCCTGCTTGACTGGGTTATTTTGCGCCCAATTTGAATGATTTACACCCGCGGCTGTCGAATGGCGCGGCCATTCTCCCGTCGCGGGCAACTTGAAATTTATTGTTGACTATTTTTATATACAACATTCTGTGGCCGAAACCCTTCTAATGATACAACTTTACGAAAATTCTCAATTGCGGAAGGGTGTGGATGTCGAATTCTGCCGGATTTCTTGGTTCAATCATGCAATTTCCCATTTCTGTCCAAAACTACAAAAACCGCTCCGCCCCCCTGGGGGAAGCAGGCGGTTTTTGCGATCCTATGCCCTTTCCAGTACCTTTTTCAGGAACCGGCCGGTGTGGCTTTCCGGATTTTGACTGATCTCTTCAGGGGTGCCGGTGGCCACAATGCGGCCGCCCCGGTCTCCCCCCTCCGGACCCAGATCGATCAGGTAATCGGCCACCTTGATCACATCCAGATTGTGTTCGATAACCACCAAAGTATTGCCCGCGTCAGCCAGTTTTTGCAGCACCTGGTTCAGCCGCTCCACATCGGCCACATGCAAGCCGGTGGTGGGCTCATCCAGAATGTACAGTGTGCGGCCGGTGGCCTTGCGCGAAAGTTCGGTGGCCAGCTTGATGCGCTGGGCCTCGCCCCCGGACAAGGTGGTGGAAGGCTGGCCCAGTTTGACATAGCCCAAGCCCACGTCGTAAAGGGTCTGAAGCTTGGTGGCAATTCTGGGCAGGGGCGCGAAAAACTCCAGCGCTTCCTCTATGTTCATATCCAAAACCTCATAGATATTTTTGCCCTTATAGCGCACCTCCAAGGTCTCCCGGTTGTAGCGATGGCCCTTGCATACCTCGCAGGGCACATACACATCGGGCAAAAAGTGCATTTCAATTTTGATAATCCCGTCTCCGGCGCAGGCTTCGCACCTTCCGCCTTTGACGTTAAAGCTGAAGCGGTTGGATTTATAGCCCCGCGCCTTGGCGTCCGGGGTGGCGGCGAACACCTCGCGGATCAGATCAAACACCCCGGTGTAGGTGGCCGGGTTGGATCGGGGGGTGCGGCCAATGGGGGACTGGTCGATGACGATGACCTTGTCCAGCTGCTCCACGCCCTCAATGCCGTCGTGGGCCCCGGCGCGCTCCCGGCTGCGATTCAAGGTATGGGACAGCGCCTTATAAAGGATTTCGTTGACCAAAGAGGATTTTCCGCTGCCCGAAACCCCGGTCACGCAGGTCATGACGCCCAGCGGGAAATCCACGTCTATGCCGGTCAGGTTGTTGGCCCGGGCGTTCTTTACGGTGATCCAACCGGTGGGCTTGCGGCGCACGGCGGGCACCGGCACCTGACGCGCTCCGCTCAAATATTGGCCGGTCAGGGAGTTGGGATTGTCCATGACCTGCTGGGGCGTGCCCGCGGCCACGATTTGGCCCCCATGCACCCCGGCGCCCGGACCAATATCCACCAGATAGTCGGCCTCGCGCATGGTGTCCTCGTCATGTTCCACCACGATCAAGGTATTGCCCAGATCCCGGAGCTGCTTTAAGGTCTTGAGCAGCTTTTCATTATCCCGCTGATGCAGCCCGATGGAGGGCTCGTCCAGGATATACAACACCCCCACCAGGCTGGAACCGATCTGGGTGGCCAGCCGGATGGGCTGGGCCTCGCCGCCGGACAAAGTGGCCGCGGCCCGGGACAAGGTCAGATAATCCAAACCCACGTTCACCAAAAAGCCCAGCCGGGCGTTGATCTCCTTTAGAATCTGCTCCGCGATCATGCGCTGCTTTTCGGTCAAGATGAGTGAAGCAAAAAAAGTCTGAGCCTCCCGGATGGACATTTCGGAAACCTGCGCGATGGACTTCCCGCCGACGGTCACGGCCAGCGCCTCTTTTTTCAACCGCTGCCCATGGCAATCCGGGCAGGGAATGTTGCCCATGTAGCTCTCCAGCACCTCTTTCATGCCGTCCGAATGGGTTTCCTTATAGCGCCTCTCCAAATTGGTGATCACGCCCTCAAAGGGCGCGGTAAAACTGCCGGAACCATGGGCCCGGTTGTAGTGAATGGTGAGTTTCTCTTCGCCCGTTCCGTATAAGATTTTATCCAGCACCTGATCCGGCAGCTGATCCACCGGGGTATCCAGACTGAATCCATAATGCTCGGCCATGGCCTGAAAATACATGGAAGCCATGGAGCCCTCTTCGCTGGCCGAATCCCATCCCGTGACCCGGATCGCCCCTGCCGAAAGGCTCAAGCTCCTGTCCGGGATCACCCGGGCCGGATCCACCTTCATCAGCGTGCCCAGGCCGCTGCAGGTGGGACAGGCGCCATAGGGATTGTTGAAGGAAAACATGCGCGGGGTGAGTTCCTCAATGCTGATGTTGCAGTCCGGGCAGGCGTAGTTTTGAGAAAACATCATATCCTCGCCGTCAATGACATTGACCACCACCAGGCCGCCGGACAGAGAGGCCGCTGTTTCCAGCGAGTCGGTGAGCCGCTGTTGCATATCCGGCCTGACCACCAACCGGTCCACCACCACTTCGATGGTGTGCTTATAGGTCTTTTGAAGTTTAGGCGGATCGCTGAGCTCATAGACCTCGCCATCCACCCGAACCCGTACAAAGCCCTGCTTGGCCATATCCTCCATCAGCTTGGCATGCTCGCCCTTACGGCCGCGCACAATGGGCGCAAGCAGCTGAATCCTGGTGCGCTCGGGCAGGGCCATGATCTGATCCATGATCTGGTCCACGGTCTGCTGGCGGATTTCCTTTCCGCAAACCGGGCAATGCGGGGTGCCGGCCCGGGCATACAAAAGCCTCAGATAATCGTGAACCTCGGTCACCGTGCCCACCGTGGAGCGCGGATTCCGGCTGGTGGTCTTCTGGTCGATGGAAATGGCCGGCGAAAGGCCTTCGATGTAGTCCACGTCCGGCTTTTCCATCTGCCCCAAAAATTGACGCGCATAGGCGGAAAGCGACTCCACATAGCGCCGCTGGCCCTCGGCATAGATGGTATCAAAGGCCAAAGATGATTTGCCGCTGCCCGAAAGACCGGTCATCACGATCAGTTGGTCCCTGGGCAGTTCCAGATCCACGTTTTTCAAATTATGTTCCCGGGCGCCCTTTATGTAGATATGATTTCGCATTGCAGACTCCTTTACCCTTTGGAAATAAACCTCTTGTTCGCTTGCGCGGTTTGTCCATAAAATCTTTACACGGCCATGGCCCTGGGCGGAATTTTTCCTTCAATGCCCCGCCAAATTTCCAAAAATCCCCATGAACCGGTGGAGAATCGCTTCTATCTTTCTATTTTGTACCTCAAATCGCACGTTCTAAATATAGCACGCAATAAAATTCTTTTCAAGGCCAGAAATAATGATTAGCACGAACAGAGCGTTAAACTTCCCTCCAGGCTAAGATTCCCCCTTCCATTTCCTGACCCGCAGCGATTTTTTCAGTGCCTTCAGGGTATCGGTCAAAATCTGGGTTTCCTGAACGCTGCAATCCTTTAAATCCTCGACAACCTCCGCCTCAAATTCACCCTTGCTCTTTTTTAGATTGTCCCGCAAAAGCTCGTCCGAGCTCACATCCAAGGCGTTGGCGATTCTCACCAGGCCCTCCAGGCTGACCTTGGTCCATCCGTTCTCCACATTGGAGATATGGGAATTGCTGAACCCACTCGTTTCGGCCAGATTCTCCTGTGTCAGTCCCCGACTTTCCCGCATTCTCTTGATCCGTTCCCCCACCAGCTTGTAATCAAATTCCATTTTCTGCTTCACCGTCTCGCATCCCGTCTTTTCCGCCGGCCCAGGGACGTCGGCTGGGAAATTGTGTTTAATTCATTGTATCTTCTCCGCATTTGCAATATAATATTCCATAAGAGTATATTACCTTTATGGGATAACAACCCATAAAAATAATCTACTTATGTAGAGGGAGGGAAATTTGTCATGAAATCGGTCAACAGTCCGCTAAAGCCATTCAATGACTCAGTGGACTACGCGGCCATGGGCGCGCGAGTGCGTGCCGCGCGCCGGAAACACCATTATACCCAGGCCGATCTTTCCAAAATGCTCCATATTTCCACTTCCTTTTTGGGCCATGTGGAGCGGGGCACCCGAAAAATGTCGGTGGCCACCCTGTGCCAATTGTGCATGGTTCTTTCGTTGGACGCCAATTACCTGCTGTTCGGAAAATGTAAAAAACTGCCCGCCGAAGAACGCCAGTTGGTGGCGGATCAGCTGTATCAGCTCTGGTCCAGCGTCTCAAACAATGAATTCCCGGAAGAGGATGTCCGTTCAAAAACAAGACGCCCTGTGAAACCAGCCGTAGCCTGTCCACAGGGCACGTTCTATTTTTGAGCTTACAGCAAATTCATACTCATCAGAAGGGCGAGCCAAAGGAATATGGTCACCAGCGAACACACATTGTTGACCGCCACAATCAATCCGGCCAGCTCCCCGTTTCCACCCAACTCCTTGGCCATGGGATAGGAACTGGTGGCCGTGGGGCTGGCGAAAACCAAGAAGAGCCCGGCCAAAGCGATGCCCCGAAAGCCCATCATCAGTGCGCCGCCCACAAAGATCAGCGGGCAAATCACCAGCCGGCCCAGGGCGGCCACACAAATTTCCCTTCTGTAACGGTCCAGCGCTTCAAAGGAAAGCGTGGCCCCCACACAGATCAAAGCCAACGGGGTGGCAATTTCCCCCAAGTCCATGAGCGGCTCCATCACCAAATCAGGTAGTTGAATCTTAAGGCCCAACAGCAGCAGCCCCAGGGCACTGCCCAAAATTAAGTTGTTGGTCAGAATGCCTTTGACGATTTTCAGGGGCGAAACGCGCCCACCCTCCCGGTAGCATTCAAACAAGATCACGGCCAACACGTTAAACAGCGGCACCACAAACGCGGCCAGCACCGACACAATGCCCAAATTGGTATCCGGATACAGGCTGGCGGCTATGGACATTCCAAAAAGCACATAGTTGCTTCGGAAAATCGCCTGGGTGAGCACCGTCAGATCGGCCTTGCGCTTGACCCGCCGGCTGACCAAAAACCAGGTGGCCAAAAAACAGATCAGCACCCCCACCATTCCATACAGCACAACATCCGGTTGAAAGGCGGTCTCAAAATCCGAAAGGTACACCTCGGAAAACAGCTTAATGGGCAGGAAGACTCGAAAGACCAGCCGGTTCAACTGGCTGAAATCCTGTGCTTTCAAAAGGCCGGTTTTTTGAATCAGCCATCCGACCGCCATGAAAAACAGGATGGGAAAGACCACCTGAAATGAAATCCAAAGGTATCCGAGCATTCGCGCCCCTTCTTTCGGATCGTTTATGAATATGGATTTCTCCGCTGCCCCTGTGCTTTCCTCCCCCATCGCCGAATTTAATCCAGTAAATAAAGGCGCGGTTCAAACGCAGTTGACAGTAGCCGGAGGGAAAAATATAATGATAGCAACAACACCGGACAGGAGGTCTGCACCATGGGCAACATCATCCCCATTCCCCACGGCATGTTCGACGGCATGCAGGGACAAAACTATGAGATCGACGGCGCCATCAGCTTTGCGTTGGAAGCCGTGGGCGAAGCGGACTACGATTACTGGTTTGTGGCCGGATTGACAGGCGACAGTTTTAATCAAATCTATTATCGCGATCACTGGCGCGGGAACAGCGCGGCAGAAGTCCGGTGCAGCGATGGGGATATCTCCCCTGTCCTTGAGACCTTTGCCCTGTGCGGCTATGATTGCGAATTTGTTTCCAGCCAGGAATTGAATCAAAACCGCGAAGGCGCTATGCGGCGGCTGATGGATTCCATCGACCGGGGTGTGCCGGTGATCCGGTTTTGGGACGGTTGGCAGATGATCGTGGGCTATGAGGATGGCCTGGCACTGTTGGCCATCTGGGGCGACCGTTGGGGGGACACCTGGGTCACGCCCGGGCGCATTGAGCCCGATCAGGTTTTCGCCCTGCCCGATGACCAGTGTGCGCCCGACAAATGCCCCAATCCGGGCTGGTTTTTCTTGGGTTCAAAGCGAAAGCAGGCCGGTTTGGCCGCCCTTTACCGAAAGGCCATTGAACGCCTGCCCCAACTCTGGTCCATTCAAACCAAGAATTATTGCTTTGGTGCCGCTGCCTTCCGGGCCTGGGCGGATGACATCGAAAACGGAAAATATGAGGCCATGGATGCAGCCGGTTTTGAGGCCAATAAATGGCCTGTGTATACCAACTATGTCTGCGTAATGGCCAGCAACGGCAGCGGTTACCGCGAATTTCTGGACAAAGCGCTGGCGCTGAATCCGGATATGGACTTTTTGCCCCGCATGGGCCAATTGTTTCAGCGTATGGGGCAAATCTGGGAGGGCAAAAAAGACGCCCAGGGCAAACAGCTCGTTCAGGATTGCCTGGAACAGATGGGCGGTGGGTTTGGCGTCACATTGGAAACCTTAAAAGATCCCAAAAAGCGCGCGCCCATCGCGGCCAAGCTGCGGGAATGCGCGGGACTCATGGACGAACTTCGGGCGCTCTTGAAGGCACAATAAGCAAAATCCCCTTGTTTCGGGCTTGCGAGTTCCAAAACAGGGGGATTTTTCCGTCCATGTCGCCTTAGATATCTTCAAGCGCCCGCTCATAACCGGGAATATGGGGCAAGCTCGGCTCCGGATCCTGATAGAGCAGCCCGGCGTCCGGATCCTCCTCCACGCTCCGTACCGGGTATTTGCGCCATTCTTGTCCATCCAAGGGCTGCGTAAAGCCGTTTTGGCGATATTGTTCCATCAGCCTTTCCCGCAACTTTCGCACCACCCCTTGGTAGGCCGTCAGCCCCGCCCGGCTTCGGGTTTCCTGGGGATCCAACCGTAAATCAAACAGCCATTCCCGCTGGTCGGGCTCGGAATAGATGTATTTATACCTTTGGGTCACGGCCATATGCAGCCCTGCCCCATTGGATTGAAACTGACCGGTCACCATCTCCCGATGGATATTGCCCTGAGCAATATCCGACAGGCTCTCGCCCAGCATATCCTGAGGCTTTTGGAGCCCGGCGGCCAGCAAGAGCGTGGGCGCCACATCCATCAAAGAGACCGGCGTATCGCAGAATGCCCCGCCCTGGGCCCCGGGCGAAACCATAATCATGGGCACCCGGGCCGCGGAATCCAAAAAGCTCCTCTTGCCAAAGCAATTGTAGTCGCCCAACAACTCCCCATGATCGCTGGTAAACAGTATGATGGTGTTCTCCATCAGCCCACTTTGGCGCATATAGGCCAAAATTCGCCCGATCTGATAATCCAAAAAGGAAATTGCGCCATAATAAGCCGCTTTCATACAGCGAATCAGATGATCGTCTATGCCCTGATCCCGATATTTGTATCGATTTTGATGGCGGTTCCAATAGGTAATCAGCTGTTCCGGATCCTGCGGCCGCTTGGGCAGCGGCATTTCCGGGCCCCGATACAGTTTATTCCACGGGGTCGGAGATTCAAACGGCGGATGCGGCTTTATAAAACTGCTCATCAGGAAAAATGGGCGATGGGGATCGCGCCCCTTCAAAAACTCAATGCTCCGGTCCGCCACCCAGGCGCTGTTGTGCAGCCGTTCCGGAAGCTGCGAGGGCTGCGGAATATAGTACATTTCGCTGCGCACCCCATGGGGATCCTTCACATACCCATAGCCGTTTTGCTCCAAAAACGTGTGAAAATCATCCCGGGTGGCGCCCTCCACCTCCTCGCTGACATCCCGCCCGTCAAAGCCCCACAGCGCGGTGTCTCCCCATTTGGGGAAGGTAAAGTGCATCTTGCCGGCGCCATGTGTCTGATAATCCTGCTCCTTGAGCCGTTCCATCAAACTCATTCCGGTCTCGGGCATGGGCCCATTGTCAAAACAGCCGCTTTGAAAGGGCATTCGCCCGGTGAGCATGGCATATCGGGCGGGTACGCACACCGGGCACGGTGTATAGGCCCTTGTGAAGGAGGTGCCCATCCCGGCCAATTGGTCGAGAACCGGCGTTCGAATGATCGGATTGCCGTGGGCGCCTATGGTATCAAAGCGCTGCTGATCGGTAAACAGCAGCAAAATATTCGGCTTCTTCATGATCTCGCGCTCCTTTGCGGCACTTTTGCGCCTATTCCTTTACCGGCCGCAACGTATTTCCAAATTGAATAAGAATTCTTCGGCTCCCCACCCCCTTCCTTCTCCACGCCGGACTTTTTGCAAAAAAATCGACCCGTCTCCCCCCCTTAGGGAAACGGGTCGAAGCTTATTCTTAGTACATCAATTCAACCCCACTGCCGGAGAGGTGTTGAATCCATGCCTCGCTGGGGCGTTCATCGGTCACCACCACATCCACATCCTGAAGGTTTGCAATCTGAACAAAGGAGATCTTTTCAAATTTCGTACTGTCCGCCGCCAAAACCTTGCGCTTGGCCGCTTTAAAGAAGGCCTTTTTGATCTCGGCATCCCGCTCGTTGGAATCGGTAATGCCCATTTCCATATCCAATCCCTTGCAGGAGCACACGGCCAAATCCACATGGAACGAACCAATCATGCGTTCCGCCTGATAGCCCACCAAGGACAGCCCGCCTTCCTTGAGCACTCCGCCGGTGGACAGGATATTCCAATCGGTCTTGTTGGCCAATTCCAGAAGAATCTCGATGGAATTGGTGATCAAGGTGATCTTGCGCTTGTGCATAATGCTCTTGACCACCGAGAGCGCGGTGGTGCTGGCGTCCAAAACCAGGTAGTCGCCGTCATCCACCATGGAGGCAATAATCGAGGCGATGTGCTGTTTGCCCAACACATTGGCCTGCTTCCTTACATTATAGGGCACATCCACATTCAGGCTTTCGTTGCGCACCGCGCCGCCATAGGTCTTTTTGGCCAGCCCGTCGTTTTCCAGTTTTTCCAGATCCCGCCGAATGGTCTCTTCGGTTACATTATAGGCGCGGGACAGGTCGCTTACGATGACCTTGCCCTCCACCAACAGCTTGGCGAGGATCTCATTTCTGCGTTCAATCGCCAGCAACCTGTCTCAACTTCCTTTCCCCTTACAAAATGCTGCGCCAAAGCGCGGCATCCGGGTTGGCGATAACCGAGGAATCCAGATACATGCCGCCCTCGCCCACCGCGTTCTTGGCCTTTTCAATGGCCGACTCCACGGCCGCGATGTCGCCGGTGAGCATCATGTAGGACTTTCCGCACATGCCGCGGGCAACCCTGAGCTCGATGAGCTCCACCTGGGCGGTCTTGGCCGCCACATCCGCGGCCACGATAATTGATGCCGCGGAAAAGGTTTCCAGGGTGCCCAGCGCCTTGGCGTTCTCAATATCCGACGCCCCATACAGCGCCGAAAAGATCGACTCATGGGGATTGCCCAAAATAAAGCTGTCGATAACCTTTTCCGAGAACTGGGTGCGCGCCGATTCCACCGCCGCATTCACCGCGCTCAAATCGCCGCTGATGAGCACGATATACTTTCCGGGGCAAACGGTCTGGGCTTCCAGCACGGCCACTTCCGCGGTTTTGATCATATGATCCGCGCCCGCCACACCGGCTGAAACCGTTTTATATTCCACCATTCCAATCGCTTTACTCATGGAAGAAGCTCCTTTTCCTGAAATTACCCCAGGGGGTTATTCGGCCTGAAGGGTAATCGCCTTGTCGTTTACGTCCACCACCACGCCGGATATGGAGGCATGCACCGGCACGCTCAGCTTGCCCGGCGCGGCGTTGGCCACCACCTGGCCGGCCTCCACCTTGTCGCCCAGCTTTACACAGGCCACGGCCGGGGCGCCGATGTGTTGGCTCAGCTGAAGCTTGACCTTTTTGGCTTCCACCAACCGGTCATCCAGCACGGCCGGAATGTTATACCGGGTAAGGTCCAACCGGCTCACCAGCCGTTTCATGGGCACCCGCCGCAAATCCCGATCCGGAGACACCGGAGCGGCCTTTACATCCTTGGGCACCGGCACCCCGTTCTTGCGCAGCTCGGTCTTGCATACCCCCAGCAGCGTCTTGGGGCTCAAGCCCTGGAAGCAGGAATACATCTCGCAAAGCCCGCACTGGGAGCAGAACATGCTGTTCACATAGGGGGTGACATCCGCGGTCACCCCGCTGCTCACCGCGCGCATAAAGGCGTGGGGCTCGATGGGATGGCCCAACAGATGCCTGGGGCACAAATCCGTACACATGCGGCACTGGCAGCAGGCCGCAAAGGCGCGCTTCATGTCAATGGCCACGCTGGACTTGCGCCGGGCAATGACATAGTGATCCTTGGGCAAGACCAAAATCGCGTTGGTGGTCTTGGTCACCAGGTCATAATCCCCGCTGAGTTTTCCGGTCATTGGGCCGCCCGAAATCAGCTCGTACTCCTTGACCGTGGCCCCGCCCGCCAATTCGATGAGCTCCTTATGGGTCATGCCCAGCGGAACCCGCAGGGTAACCGGATGGCGAACCTCCCCGGCCACGGTGACAAACTTGCTGGTCACCGGCTTGCCCTCTTTGATGGCGTAATAGGTGTTGAACATGGTTTCCACGTTGTACACGATGACGCCCACGCTGATGGGAATGCTGCCCGGGGGCACCACCCGTCCGGTGATACCATAGATGGTCAAAACCTCGTCGCCCGCCGGATATACCGAGGGCAACTGATAAATTTTTATATTCGGAAAGGAATCATGCTGGGCGAAAAGGGCTTCCAATGTGGTTTTATAGGTCTTTTTCGCCGCGATATACAGGTTGGTCGCGCCCACCGCCCCGGCCACTTCGGTCAGTGCGGTCATGATTTCAAAAGTGTAGTTTTTCAGCACCTGGCGATGCAGCTTGAGCAGCGGCTCGCACTCGGCGCAGTTCAGAATAATGGTGTCCGCCTTATCGTTCAGTTTGGCGTAACTGGGAAACCCGGCTCCGCCCGCGCCGACAATGCCCGAGCGCTTCATGATTTCCGCCAATTTACTCATTTCCATGCCGTACCACTACTCCAGTCCAATTCCATCATCCACTATACCAACGATTGCGGCGTCAATGGGCGCGCATTCCTGCTGAACGCCGATTCGCGCCGCGCTGCCCATGGCCACCAGCACAATCTCTCCAATGCCGGCGCCCACATTGTCCACCGCGACAATGCGCTTATTTTCACCGTTCATTTTTTGCAGCGGTTCCACCACCATAAACTTGTTGCCCACCAGACTGGACGTCTTTCGGGTGGCCACCACGCTGCCCACAATCTTGCCCACAATCATCTTTTTTCACCTGCTAACGGCTTTGCCGCCGGATTGATCGCAAAGAACGCGCCTGCCCCATGATCACCACAAGACAGGCGGCGCAATTTGCTTACCGAATAATCCGGGCGGTTTCGCCGGTCTTAATGCGCGAGGCATTGGCCTCGTCGGTATCGATGTGCATCTCCAGGGTAAAGCTGGGATCCACTCGAATTTTGACCTCGTTGAAAATCGTTCCGCGTTCGTTATCAATCTGAACCGAAACCATATCGCCATCTTTTAGAGAAGCGGCCTGTGCATCCTTGGGCGACATATGAATGTGCCGCTTGGCCACGATGCACCCTTCCTTGAGATAAATCGCGCCCTTGGGGCCCACAATGGCGATGGGCGAAGAGCCTTTTATGTCGCCCGACTCCCGAATCGGGGCCGAAATACCCAACTTCAGGCTGTCGGTCAGCGAAATTTCCACCTGGGAAGCCTTGCGAACCGGCCCCAGTATGCGCACGTTTTCAATGGCGCGCAGCTTGGTGCCCACCAAGGTAACCTGCTCGTTGGAGGCAAACTGGCCGCCCATGAGCTCCTTCTTTTTGGTGAGCTGATATCCCTCGCCGAACAGCGCCTCCACATGTTCCTGGGTCAGATGCACATGGCGGGCAGAAACCCCCACCGGAACCGCGAAGCCGGCCTCAGGCGCGCCCGCCTTTTCGCCCAGCGCTTCCAGCACCAGCCGGGTAATGAGCTCCACACTCTGATTGTCCATTCCATCCACCGCGCTTTCGCATTCATTCCATCAGGGCTATCCGCGCCGGAGCCCCAACCGGAGCCCCGGCGCGAAGCCAGCCTCTTATTTGATCGAGGGCAGGATCTTCTCCACGTCGTTGTGGGGACGCGGGATGACATGGGTGGCAACCAGCTCGCCCAGCTTGGCGGCGGCGGCCGAACCCGACTCCACCGCGGACTTCACGGCGCCAACGTCGCCGCGAACCATCACGCTCACCAGACCGGAACCGATCTTCTCGGTGCCCACCAGTTCCACGTTGGCGGCCTTCAACATCGTATCGGCGGCCTCAATAGCGGCTACCAGACCTCTCGTTTCAACCATTCCCAAAGCCTGCTGAATCATTCTTTTTTCCTCCTTCATAGTCGTCGGAACGCTTACCTCGACGGGGGTATCCGCCTGGGGCTGCGCGGCCGGGGCGCTTTCGGGCGCCTTGGGTGCCGCGCTTCTGGCGGATGTTCTTCGATTCGTCGTTTTTCCTTCTGCCATATCGCTCACCGCCTATTCATCCTGCTGGCGCTCAGGTTGACAATCCGCATGGTCTCCTCATGGGGATTGGCGATTACCGCATGGGAAACCGGGGTAATCACCGCCTGAGCCACCGCAGCCTCCACGGCTTCCGTTACCGCGGAAACCGAACCCTGAACAATAACGGTAACCAGCCTTCCGCCCAGCTTGCGTTCCCATGTAACAAATTCGACGTCCGCCGTCTTGCACATGATATCCAGGCAATCCACCGCGGCCGTGACGCTCGGGACTTCGATCAAACCCAATGACTTCATTTGGCCCTCTGCTCCTTTATTCATGGGATCCGCCCAGGGCCTGTTTGAAACTTTCAAACAACCCTTGCGGGGAACCTGCGCTTACTGAATTTTGGGCAGGATCTTCTCCACATCGGTGTGGGGACGCGGAATCACATGCACGGCCACCAGTTCGCCCAGGCGTTGCGCGGCGCTGGCGCCCACCTCGGTGGCAGCCTTCACGGCGCCCACGTCGCCGCGAACCATGACGGTTACCAGACCGGAACCAATCTTCTCGGTGCCCACCAGCACCACCTCGGCAGCCTTCGTCATCTGGTCGGCGGCTTCGATAGCAGCGGTCAGTCCACGAGTCTCAACCATTCCCAAAGCTTCCTGTGACATAATTAACGTCCTCCCTGTTATCTGCAAATCTAAACTTTATGCAAATTGCCGTTGGCAATTGATTTAGTTCTTGTCCAACCCGCTGAGCTTGAGCATCTTTTCGGTGCCCGGCTCACAATTGGCAATGATGTGCTTGGACACCACACCGCTCACCTTGGCCGCCGCGACCTCCGCCGCTGCCACCGCCGCG
>DVJW01000031.1 GCA_018716505.1 Candidatus Faecaligallichristensenella faecipullorum
AAAAAGAGCAACAAGAAAAAGAACAATGACGGCGACGATGATGACGATGACGACGATTGATCGAAACCCGGGCACGGGGATGCTCGCCGCCTGACCGTTTCGGTTCGATGGTTCCAAGAGACCGAAAAAAACCGCCTTCCGCTTCGAAGGCGGTTTTTTTGCGAAAGCCTTGCGCGCAGCCGCGCCGGGGGGGCTATGTAAACGGAAACTTTATTTGACAGCGCGCGGCCGGACGGGTATACTGTATGGGTCGCGACAAAGGCAGGGTATGCCAGAGTCAGGATTGGTAAAGGACAGACCCGCTTCCTTCCGGGGAAGCGCAAGGCCAGACGGACAGCCGGGTCAGACGCCGAAGCCGGGTATAAACCGGCGCGAGGTAACGCTTTGTTGCCTTATTGATTGAGTTAAAAGCTCAGTTTCATCAGTTGGTTACTTTATAACCGCTGTGCGAAAGCACACAACTAGTGAAATGGTCAATAAGAGTAGTACCCTCAGTGTACAAGGGGCAACACGCCTGGCGGGGTTTGAAAACGGCGCGGACTGTGTTCTCGTCCTCGACTTGCCGCCAGCAAGCCTTCGTCCTGCGGCCTTGCCCGCGCCGCTTTCAATTCCCCGGCAGGTCCAAAGGAGTTTTCCGGATGCGGGCCGCGTTCAGGGCAAGGCTTGACGACGAAGCCTTACTGGGCGTAAGGCGAGGAGGAAAACGCAGACATGGACGTGGCCCGCCCCGGAAAACCGTGTTGCCCCTTGTACACTGAGGGTTTCTTATAAAATTATAGCGCTAAGGGCGGCGCACGTCCATGACTGCCCAGAATTGATAAACTTTTTAAAAATGGTTTTACGATTATGCTACAAAAAATGCAAAGCGACCCCGGTCTGATGTGCATAAATATACATGGAGAAAAATGAAAAAAGGGCCGCCGGCCAGGCGGTCCTTGCAAGAGGAACGAAACAAATTGCGCAATTTTCCTTAGCCCAACCGGCTCAACACCTGTTCGTTAAAGAAATCCGATGCGCTGTCCGGAGAGACGGAATGAACCTCATCCTCGCCCTCAAAGCGCACCGATACCGCATGGGCGCATTCTCCCAGACAGAAGGTGGGCTTGATGGCCACGCGATCGGCCAGATCCCGGGCGTTGATCTCATCCTGGAGACAGTTGATGACCTTATAAGACCCCTTCAGATGGCAGGCGCTGCCAATGCAAATTTGAATGGTAACCATGGCGCGCATCCTCTCCCTTCGGTGGGCGGCCGGGCCGCTCGAAATTATGCTTGTGAACTTAAAATATTATAGCACCCGGGCCCGGGAAAGTAAAGAAGTATGACAAAAAAATCACAGGCGCGGAATGGAGCGGTAATTTGGGCGGCGAATCGAACTTTTTGTGAACCCTCTGTCCGGCCAGGGGCCAGAGGTTGCGCCCCGGCGGCGCTTGGGGTATAATAAATAAAAACCGGACGGACTTTTGATGAGCCCTTTCCCTGAAAATATAGAATAAATGTGCTGCGCATGGAGGAATTATGCCGATAGAACAGCTGATCTGGGATCCGATTGGATTTATACAGGAGCTTTTGTGGTACCTGCCCGCGGTGCTGCTGGCGTTGACTTTGCATGAGTGCAGCCATGGGCTGGTGGCCTACTGGTGCGGCGACCGCACGGCCAAGATGATGGGGCGTTTGAGCGTCAATCCCCTTCGCCACATCGACCCCATAGGCTTTTTGATGATGATTTTTGTGGGCATCGGCTGGGCCAAGCCGGTTCCCGTCAACCCCTATAACTTCCGCCATGGGCGCAGGGACGATTTCCTGGTTTCCATCGCCGGGGTGACCATGAATTTTATCCTGTATTTGATTTTCATGTTCGTGTACTGTGCCATGTATGTGTTCGGGGGAACGGGCGGCGTGGTGTTTGATTACATGTATCAGTTTGCCTGGACCTTTGCCTCGTTAAACATCTCGCTGGCCTTGTTCAACCTGCTGCCCATACCGCCCCTGGACGGCTATCATGTGCTCAACGATTTGGTGCTCAAGCGGCCGCTGTTCGCGGATGTGCGCGCCACCCAGATCGGCCAGGGCATCCTGATTGTGGCTTCGCTCACCGGTATCCTGAGCAGAATCCTGGGCGTGATGCTGAATTTTGTGCTCAACCATACCATTGATTTGATCTTTGCCGTTTTTCGGGGATTGGGCTGGGTTTAGTTAGGAGGATCGGGATTTGGCGTATGTGGTATCGCTAAAGCAGTTCGACGGCCCGCTGGATCTGCTTTTGACCCTCATTTCCCGGGCCAAAGTGAATATACACGATATCTTTGTCTCGGAGATTACCGAGCAGTATATGGAATCCATGGCCGGGGTGGACGAGCTGGACATGGACGCGGCCAGCGAGTTTTTGGCCATGGCCGCCACCCTTATGGAGATCAAATCCCGGGCCATGCTGCCCCGTCCGCCCAAGGAGAGCGAGGAGGATGGGGAGACCCCGGAGCAGGCCCTGATCCGCCAGCTCACCGAGTACAAGGCCTTCAAGGAGGCCAGCCAGGACATGCAGCGCCTGGAGCAGGCCGCCAGCGCGCTGCTGACCAAAATGCCCGAGGAGTACCCGCTGCCCCCGCCCGAGTTTGAGCTCACCGGGCTTACTTTGGACGGGCTGGTGAAGGCCTTTCAAAAGGTGCTCCAGCGCGCGGAAAAGCGGGAAAAGCGCAATATCCCGCCCCGTCCCCGGGAAATCCGGCGGGATAGCTTCACGGTTCAGGAATGTATGTTCCGCATCCAGTCGCGCCTGATGAAGGGCCCCATGAAATTCAGCGCCCTCTTTGGCCCCAGGCCCAGCCGGGTGGAAGTGGTGACCGTATTTATGGCCCTGCTGGAAATGCTCAAGCTGGGCCGGGTTTCGGTATTTCAGGAGAGCACATTTGATGAAATCGAGCTCAGGCCCCCTCAAAAAGCAACGGCGGAGCCTGAGACGGATGAAGCGCAGCAATGGGAGGAATAGCCCTTGGATCAGACCGAGCTATGTGGAATTATCGAGGCCATATTGTTTGTGGCGGGTGAGCCGGTGGTGCGCGGCGATTTGGCCCATGCGCTGAACCTGACGCTGGGCGAATTGGATGAAGCCCTTCAGGCGCTGAGCGACCATTTTGACGCCGAACACCGCGGGCTTCGCCTCAACCGGTACGGCACCAGCGTGCAGCTGGCCATCCGTCCGGAGTACGCGCCCTTTGTGGAAAGGCTGCTTCAGCCGGTGCAGAAACAGCCGCTCTCCCAGGCCGCCATGGAGACCCTTTCGGTCATCGCCTATCGCCAGCCGGTGACCAAGGCCGAAATCGAGGCCATCCGCGGGGTAAAGTGCGATTATTCGGTGCAATCCCTGTCGGACAAGGGGCTCATACGGGAGGCCGGGCGCAAAGAGGCGCTGGGCAGGCCCATTTTGTACGCCACCACCGAGGAATTCCTGCGCCATTTCGGCATTGAATCCCTGGAGGAGCTGCCCAAGCTCAAGGAGTTTACCGCCGAGGAGGTCATGAGCGAGCCGCTGGCCGGGGCCTCGGAAGAGGAAAAATAGAATCTGCGAAATTCAAAGGGAGGAGGGGACGCCGCGGCCGATCGCGCGGCGCCTCCTCCTTTTCTGTACAAGGGTTTAGCCGGGCAGATAGATCACCTGGCCGGTGTAAATCCGGTTAGGATCCTCCAAGGGATTGAGCCGCTTCAGCTCCTCCACGGTGGTGTGAAACCGCCGGGCGATGCGATACAGGCTGTCGCCCTTTTGTACGATATACGCCTGGGGCCGGGCGCAGGGAACGGCGCTGGGCTCGGGGGAAGCCGTGGGCTCGGGAGAAGCCGTGGGCTCGGGGGAAGCCGTGGGCCGGGGCGTGGCTGTGGGCTCAGGGGAAGCCGTGGGCCGAAGCGTGGCCGTGGGCTCGGGTTGAGGGGTTTCGATCATCATGGTGGCGGTAAAGTGGTCCAGATCCACATGGCCCTCGATGCCGTCCACCCGGCCGATGTCCTCGTATTGAAAGCCTGACCAGGCCGCCCAATGGCCGTTGGGTTCGGGATGTTGCACCCCATAGTTGGCCACCCAAAGGGGATAGATGGCAAAGGAGGCGTCATAGCGGGTGCGCGCCCCCGAGGCGCTGGCATACAGCGCGGGCCGGATATTCAACCGGGATTCCACTTCTTCCAGGAAGGCCCGGGAAATCGCCTGGATTTCTAAGCGGCTCAGGCCGCTGACCCGTTCAAAATCCATGACCGGGCGCAGGTCCATGGGCTTATCCTTGATCAGGTTTACGAAAAAGCGCGCCTGATGGCGGGCGGCCTCGGGGGTGCGGGCGGTGAGATAGTGATAATACCCCACCAGCACGCCGGCCTCGGAAAAGCCCCGGGCGTTGCGCTCGAAATATTCGTCCACCGAGTCCGCGCCCAGGCTGGAGCGGATATAGACCATGGAAACCCCGGAATCCGCCACCTTTTGATAGTCGATGGCGCGCTGCCAGGCGCTGACATCGATTCCGCTATATAAAGGAAGCGCGTCCGGGGAAAAGACCTGGGCGCTGGCCGCGGGCGCGACGCAGAGCAAAACCAGGATCATGAAAAGAGACAGACGTTTTTTCATGTGCATACACCTCACTGCCATGCTATGCCCGGAGGGCGGGGCCGGTGCGAAACTTAATTGGCCGGCGCTTGCCAGCGCCCATCCGGCGCGCTAAAATAAAATTGATGAAAGAACAGTTATGGGGGAATGGGCGTGGACAGCGAAAAACATCCGATGATGGCCATGATGAAGGCCGCTCAGGGCAAAACGCGCATGCACATGCCCGGGCACAAGGGCCGGGGCATGAAATGGCTGAGCGTGGCCATGGATATGACCGAGCTTAAGGATACGGACGACCTTTTTGCGGCCTCCTCAGGCATAGACAAGGCCCAGCGGGCCATGGCGGCTTCGGCCTCGGCCGGGGCCACCATCATGCTCACCGGGGGCTCCACCTCGGGCATGATCGCCATGCTGCTCAGCGCGGCCGGGCCGGATGAGGCGGTGATCATGCACCGGGGCGTGCATCACAGCGCGGTTTCCGGCTGCATATTGGGCGGAATCAAACCCATCTGGGTGGGCGAGGAGCTGGACGGCCAGCAGATGCCCGCCCTGAGGGAAGAGGCGGTGCTCAAGGCCATATCCAGCCACCCTGAGGCCCGGGCGGTGCTGATCACCCGGCCGGACTACTACGGGCGGGTGATGCCCCTTCAAAAGATCGTGGCCGCGGCCCACGAAAGGGGCATGCTGGTTTTGGTGGACGAGGCCCATGGCGCGCATTTCAACTGGTGGGACGAGCCGGCCGGCGCAGCCAGGCTGGGCGCGGACTACTGGATTCAGAGCGCGCACAAAACCCTGGGCGCCCTGACCCCGGGGGCCTGGCTGCACATGCGCGACGCGGAATGGCTGGAGCACACCCGGGACCGGCTGCGCCTGGTGCATACCTCCAGCCCCTCGTTTTTGGTCATGACCTCGCTGGACGAGACCCGGGCCTGGATGGATGAGAACGGCGAGCGGGCTTTAAGGCGGCTTGCGGAATGGGCCCAGGCCCTCAGAAGCCGGGTGGAGGCCATGCCCGGGCTCAGGGACGCGGCCCGGGAATTTGAGGCCTATGACCCCACCCGGGTGGTGATCGACGTATCCGGCCGTGGCCTCACCGGTTGGCGCGCCCAGGCCGCCATGAGCGGCATGGGGGTTGAGGTGGAGATGGCCGACCACCGGCGGGTGGTGGCGATACTGTCGGTGCATGACCGCAAGGAGGACATCGAGCGCCTGGGCGACGCGCTGTGGGCCCTGCCCTTTGAGATGGGCGGCGCCCGGAACGCGGCCAGTCCGGTGTTTTCCCAGGCGGCCATGAGCCCCAGGCAGGCGGCTCTGGGCAAGGTCAAAAAGGTGCCCTTTGACCAGGCGGCCGGGTGCGTTTGCGCGCGCTCGGTGGGGCTGTATCCTCCGGGCATCGCCTGGATGGCCCCGGGGGACCGGATTTCCAGAATGCAGGTTTCCTCCATGCGCCGCGCCATGGAGGCGGGCGGAACGCCTTTTGGTTTGGCGGAAGAGGGGCAAATTTGGATCGTAGATGAGGCAAAAACCGAATAAATCCTTAGAAAACGGGGCTGATTTTGTGAGATATGACGCAATTTTGTTTGATTTGGATGGAACGCTTACTGAATCGGAACCAGGGATTCTGAATTCCGTCCAATATTCGTTGGAACAAATGAGTGTCCGGGGCTTTGAAAGGAGGCAGCTTCGCGCCTTTATCGGACCACCGCTGTATGAGGCCTTTCGCGAAATCGTGGGATTGGACGATCAGGAGGCCAAACGGGCGATTGCCATTTTTCGGGAACGCTTTGAACGGGTGGGCTGGGCGGAAAACTCGGTGTATACCGGCATTCCCCGGCTGCTGCGCAGTCTGAAGGCCGCGGGCGCGTATGTGGCGGTGGCCACCTCCAAACCGGCCAAGTTTGCCGGGCGCATACTGGAGCACTTTGGACTCATGGGCTGCATTGACCGGGTGTGCGCCGTCAGCCTGAGCGAAAACCACGCGGAAAAGGCCGAGCTCATCCGGCGCGCCTTGCCCGGCCGGTTTGAGCGGGCGGTCATGGTGGGCGACCGGAAGTTCGATATGCAGGGCGGACGGGAAAACGGAATTGAGGTCATCGGCGCGCTTTACGGCTATGGCAGCCGGGAAGAGCTCCTGCCCTACGCCCCCGAAGGCATGGCCGAAAGCGTGGACGAACTTCAGAACCTGCTGCTGGGGGATGAAAAGCCGGCCCGGGGCGTGTTTATCAGCCTGGAAGGCACGGATGGATGCGGCAAGAGCACCCAGATTCCGCTGCTTCAACAATGGCTTGAACGGTGCGGCGAGGTGGTTTGCCTCACCCGGGAACCGGGCGGATGCCCGATTTCCGAGCGGATTCGCGAAATTATATTGGATGTAAACCACCGGGAGATGACCGACGTATGCGAGGCCTATCTGTACGCGGCCGCCCGGGCCCAGCATGTGCGCCAGCGGATTTTGCCCGCCCTTCAAAGGGGCGAAATCGTGCTGTGCGACCGGTATCTGGATTCCAGCCTGGCCTATCAGGGAGCCGGACGGGGGCTGGGCATGGAAAAGGTGGAGGAGATCAACCGGGTGGCCACCGAAGGATTGCTTCCGGACCTTACGCTGTTTTATGACCTGGACCCCGAGCGGGCCATGGAAAGGCGGCGCGCGGCCAGCCCGTTGGACCGGCTGGAAATGGCGGAAGACGGCTTTATGCGCCGGACGTACGAGGGCTTCAAGGCCCTGATGGATCGGGAGGGAAAAACGCGCTTTGTCCGATTGGACGCGGATCAGGGAATTGAGGCGCTTCAAACCGCCACCCAGGCCGCGGTCCGAAGCCGGATGAACCAAAAATGACAAAGTTAAACATTTGATTTTGTAGAAAAAATCTACTATAATAGAGCCACCAACCGATTAAAGGGGGATTACTATGGATATTGAAAGGCTCTGCCTTTATTGCATGAATGAAACCGGCGGCCAGGGAGTCTGCCCGGAATGCGGAAAGGATGCCAACGCCCCGACTTCGCCCAACCACCTTCCGTTGAGGACGGTGCTGAACGGCCAATATCTGGTGGGCCGGCCGGTGGGCCAGGACGCCAACGGCGTGGTGTACAGCGCCATCGACATGCAGACCGGAGCCAAGGTGCGCATTCGGGAGTATATGCCCCGGGATTGCGCCCAGCGCGTGCCCGGCATGCCGGAAATTATTCCCACCCCGGGCAGCGAGCAGACGTTCAACGAGGGGTTGGACAAGATGTTCAACACCGCGGCCGCGCCCGACCATCCCGAACAGCGCAGGATTTATTTTGAAGAAAACGGAACCGGCTATGTGGTTTTGCGCAAGGTGAAAAAGGCCCCGGCGGCCGCCACCTCCGCCCAGACCCAGGGCGCGGTTCAGCCCGCGGGGGGATATCCCCAGGATCCGGACGACGACGAGTTGAACGCCCCGGGCGAGGAGGAAGAGGTCAGCGGCTTTCAGGTCAGCCGCCAGATGCTGATTCTGGGCGGCGCCGTGGTGGGCGTGATCGCGCTGATCCTGGTTTTGGTGCTGGTCTTTGGCCGCAACGCCATGGATCAGAAAAACGATCCGCTGGATGTGCCCACCCTGAGCCCCACCGAGCTCTGGCAGGCGCCCACCGCCACGCCTTTTGCCACGCCCGAGCCCAGTGCCAGCGCCAGCGCGCTGCCCACCTTGGAGCCCAACGCCACCGGTTGGCAGAACGAGGAGCCGGCGGAGGATATTGGCGACGATGATGAGGACGAGCCGGTAACCACCCCTGAACCCAATACGGATAAAAATAAGATTATTCCCAGCTCCAGCAAGAGCCAGATCAAGAAGCTGCAAAAGCGGCTGGTGGCCCTGGGCTGGCTGGACGGCAGCGTGGACGGCATCTATGGCAACGCCACCAAGAGCGCGGTCAAGGCCTTCCAGAAATATATCAACAGGGAACAGGGCCTGACGTTGGATGAGGACGGATTGGTGGATCCGGACACCTATGAATGGCTGTTCTGGCAGGACGCTCCGTCCAAACCCACCCCGACGCCCAAACCCACGGCTACCCCGGCGCCCACGGCCGAACCCACCCAGAAGCCGGCGGATCCGACCCAGGCTCCGGCCCAGCCCACCCCGGCGCCCACGCCCGCCACAACTCAGGCGCCCAGCATCACCCCGGACTCCAGCAAGAAGGATATCCAGCTGTTGCAGTACCGCTTGATCGAGTTGGGTTGGCTGAGCGGAAACGCCGACGGCATTTATGGCAAGGACACCAAGGCCGCGGTGAAGGAATATCAAAAGTATACCAACCAGCAGAAGTCGGCCAGCCTGAATGAGGATGGCCTGGTGGATGCGGATACCTATGAGTGGCTGTTTGCCCAGGATGCGCTGGCAAAGCCCCAACCCACCCCGGAACCCACCGATGAGCCGGTGGAGCTTTGGACGCCCGAGCCCGAATGGACCGCCGAGCCCACAGCTGAACCGACGGCCGCTCCCACAGCTGAACCCACGGCCGCTCCCACGGCTGAACCCACGGCCGCTCCCACGGCTGAACCCACCGCCGCACCCACGGCAGAACCTACGGCGGAGCCCACGGCCGAGCCCGCGCCGCCCACTGAGGAGCCGGTGCAGCCCACCGAGGAACCCGTACCCACGGGAGAACCCAATGAGGATCCCACCATAGATGAGAACTCGGATCCGGAATCCATCAAGAGTCTGCAGGCCAAGCTGATTGAGCTGGGTTGGCTGACCGGTGAGGCGGACGGCGTATATGGAGACGCCACCCGCCAGGCGGTGCTGAACCTTCAGAAATACGCCAACAGCCAACTCGGAATGTCGCTGAACGAGAGCGGTGTCGCGGATAATGATACGCTGGATCTCCTGTTGAGCGAAAATCCCCCGGTAAACCCTTCGTAGGGGGCCCGGAGGAGGGCACTCCGGCGCCCCAAGTAAGCGCAACGCCCAATGTTACAGAAGAACCGGTGGAGCCTTGGACGCCAGAGCCGGAATGGACGGCCGAGCCCACGCCCGAGCCGACGGAGGAGCCCACGCCCGAGCCGACGGCAGAACCTACGACTGAGCCCACGGAGGAACCTACGCCCGAGCCCACGGAGGAGCCCACGCCCGAGCCCACGGAGGAACCCACGCCCGAGCCGACGGCGGAGCCTACGCCCGAGCCCACGGCGGAGCCTACGCCCGAGCCCACGGAGGAACCTACGCCCGAGCCGACGGAAGAACCTACGCCTGAGCCCACGGAGGAGCCCACGCCCGAGCCCACGGAAGAACCTACGCCCGAGCCCACGGAGGAACCTACGCCCGAACCCACGGAGGAGCCCACTGAACCGGAATATCCTCAGGTGGATGAGAATTCCGATCCGGAGCAAATTACCCAGTTGCAAAATCGCCTGATTGAATTGGGATGGCTTGCCGGCGAAGCGGATGGCGTGTATAATGAAGATACCCGTGCGGCGGTGCTGGCCTTCCAGCAGAAAATCAATGCCGATTCGTTGGCTGAGCTCAATGAGGACGGCGTGGCGGATCCGCTGACCATGCAATGGCTGTTCAGCGAGGATGCGCCGGTGTATCAACCCGAGGCCACGCCCGAAGAAAATCAGGGGCAGGCGGAGGAACAGGCATAATTGAGACCGCTTAGGCGGTATACCCAGCGCCGCGGGGATGGGCCCGGAGAACCGGAGCCTTGAACTGCGGCGTTTTTTATAAATTTAATGTACAGTGGAGGATGAAAGATGCGCGTAGTGGTGGGCATGTCCGGCGGAGTGGATTCCTCGGTGGCCGCTTATCTGCTCAAGCAGCAGGGGCATGAGGTCATTGGGGTGTTCATGAACAATTGGGAGGAAGAGGACGAGACGGGGGTATGCACCTCGGAACAGGATTGGGCGGACGTGCGCCGGGTCTGCGATGTGATCGGCATTCCCTATTATTCGGTGAATTTTGCCAGGGAATATAGGGAAAATGTGTTCGCCTATTTCCTGGAAGAATACCGCCGGGGCCGCACCCCCAATCCGGATGTGCTGTGCAACCGGGAGATTAAATTTAAGGCATTTCTGAATTTTGCCCAGCAGCTTCAGGCCGATAAGCTGGCCACCGGGCATTTTGCGCGGATTCGGGCGGGAAAAGACGGCTATGAATTGCTCAGGGGGGTGGACGACAACAAGGATCAGACTTATTTTCTGTATATGCTGGGTCAGTATCCGCTGTCCAAGGCCCTGTTCCCGCTGGGCGGCATGACCAAACCCCAGGTCAGGGAAATTGCCCGCCTGGCCGGGCTGCCCACCAGCGAAAAAAAGGATTCCACCGGGGTGTGTTTCATTGGCGAGCGAAATTTCAAGAAATTTTTACAGCAATATCTGCCCGCCAAGCCCGGGGATATGGTGGATCCGCAAGGCAAAGTGGTGGGGCGCCATGACGGATTGATGTATTATACCCTGGGCCAGCGCCGGGGGTTGGGCATTGGCGGCTCGGGAGACGGCCGCCGGTGGTTTGTGGTGGAAAAAGATTTAAAAAATAACATTTTGCGGGTGGAGCAGGGGGAGGATTCGCCCCGGTTATACAGCCGGGCGGCCTGGGCTGAACAACCCTATTGGGTGGCCGGACATCCGCCGGTTAAAATTGGGGAAAAATTGGAATGCACCGCCCGGTTCCGCCATCGCCAACCGCTTCAAAAGGTCGTGATTACCCCCCGGGAAGCGGGCGTTCGCGTTGATTTTGACCAACCCCAGCGGGCCGTTACCCCGGGCCAAGCGGTGGTCTTTTATCAGAATGAGGTTTGCCTGGGTGGAGCTACCATTGAATACAGCGTACAGTCGTAATTTTTTGGAGAAATTCCGGCAGAGTCAGCCGCCGGTTCCTCATTGTGATGGAACCGGCGGCATTTTCTTTAAAGGGAATGGGCATAAAAAGTACAGAACAAAACACGGCAAAATCAAAATTTCTTGAAAAATACGGAAGCGCCGGCCCGCCGCCGCAAGGGAAATTCGCGGAAATTCTCGGGAATTCATCGCGAAATTTGGGGCTTGCGCGGGGGCGGAAACTGTGCTATTATATAGAAGCAAACCAAATCGGTTCAACCCGTCATGCACTTTCCAGAAAAAAAGTTCAAAAAAGATGAAAAAAGGTGTTGACAAAGGGGATGTGATTTGGTATACTAACAAACGTCGCCGCGAGAGA
>DVJW01000004.1 GCA_018716505.1 Candidatus Faecaligallichristensenella faecipullorum
AGTCAAGGTGAACAAACTTTATTTGCGACCCGGAACCCCGGCCCGGCAAAATAAAGGATAAAGCCCTAATCGAAGCGCAAAGCTCGCTGGATTAGGGCCTTTTTCTTGTTTTGCCGCGTTTAGCGCGCAAATTCAGCGAACCTTTAGCGGAGCGTTGCAGGGGAGGCTCCGCGCCGGGGGCGGCAAGCCCCCACAGCGGCCGTTTGAAGGGGGTTATGGGTGGTGTGGAGGGATTTAAGGGGGAGGATACGGAACTCCCCCTAATCCCTCCACATTTTGCCGCCCACTCTGGGCATACTTTCCTTCCCTTTGGAAAGAGAATAAACTTTCTCGCTTTTTCAAAGGGAAACGAAAATTCCCTGGCAGGGAACCTTTTTATGGAGGGACCGGGGGGGAACATTCCGCATAGTTCCCCCTAGGCCCCTCCAAACCACCCCTCCCCCCTCTAGGCGGGCTGCTCAAGGGGGCCTGCGGGCCCCCGCCGCAACCGGCTTCCCCCGAGCAGTCCGCTCTGTTGAAAGCTAGAACGATAGAACAATGGGGTTTTATTAGGGGATTGTTCTCCTGTTTTGATGGCATGTGGGGTGGCTTATTGCCCGCCAATGACCTCAACCAACAGCCGCTCATCCCTTCGGGATTCCTTTTCAAAGCCCAGAGCCATCCACACATAGCCGAACACCAGCAAAAACAGGCTGAAGGCCAGGGAGGTCCACGCCCCCTGAACCGCCCGGACCACGCTCAGCACCCCGAACAGCACAAACCACAGGATCATAAACACGGTGGTGGCCTTGTGAAGGCCCATGGTAATTTCCACCACGCAGCCCTGGGGCACCTCCCGCACCCGGCCCTGAATCCTGGGCGCAAAGGCGTTTTGCATCATGAGCACCGGGCGGATGACAAAGCCAGAGGCCTCCACCTCGCCCATAAACAGCATATCGTCCGCCCCGTCCGAGGGCTCCTGAAGCTCCAGGGTCCTGCGGGCGACGCGGGAGACCGCCTCCCGGGCGGGCAGCGCGGCCTTGATTTCAAAGCGCTTGTTGGGCCAAATCCACATATTACCTTCCTCCTGTCCGCCTCAATTCCATCGAAGCCCCTTGGGAATATGGTTCTTTAACAGTCCGTCCGCGCCCTTGGCCCAGCCCAGGGGCATGCCCATAAAACAGAGCAGCGTCCAGCCCTTTTCGCCGTCCCAGGGGAGCGCCTCGCCCCGCAGGGCCCGCAGGGCCTGTTCCTCGCTGAGCTCCGCCCGCCGGGCCGCCTGATCCATCTCCAGGGCCATGGCCAGGGCGTGCTCGGGTTCGATATAGCCCTTTTTCACCCGGGCCAGGCAAACCCCCTTCATGAGCACAAACAGGCCGTCATGGGGCGGAAGGCCCCGGGGCGCGGCCATCAGCCGATCGCCCTCCAGGGAAAGCTCAAGTTCCTCCATCCATTCGGGCATTCGGCCCAGCACCTCCCGAATCAGGGCCTGAACGCCCCTTTCCAGATCGGGATTGGGCCGGCGCTTCCTGCCCGGGGCCTGCGGGGCCGGGGCGGGCGCGCCCTTTTTGCGCAGGGCGGCCACAAAATGGCCCTCCCCCTGAATTTTATGGGGCCAGAGCCGGAGCATGCCCCCCGAGGAGCGGCCCACCCCGTTGAGCTCAAACTCCATGGGTTCAAACTCGGGATGGCCCTTTAAAAAATCCAGGACCACGCCCTCGTTTTCCGTCCGGTTAAAGGTGCAGGTGGAATACACCAGCCGCCCGCCCGGGGCGGTCATCCGCCCGGCCTCATGAAGGATCTGGGCCTGGCGCAGGGCGCAGCCTTTGGGCGCGCCCGGGGTCCACTGAAGGGCGGCCTGAGGGTCCCTGCGGAACATGCCCTCCCCGGAACAGGGGGCGTCCACCTGCACCGCGTCAAAGAAATCCGCCCATCTTTCGGACAGCTTTTCGGGCAGCGCGCTCACCACCAGCGCGTTTTTGACCCCCAGCCGCTCCAGATTGGAGGCCAGGGCTTTGGCCCGCTTTCTGTCGGGCTCGTTGGCCACCAGCAGGCCCTCGCCGCCCAGGCGCTGGGCGCTTTGGCCGGCCTTGCCCCCCGGGGCGGCGCACAGATCCAACACCCTTTCCCCGGGCCGGGCGTTCAGCACCGCGGCCGGAGCCATGGCGCTGGCGTCCTGCATATAATAGGCCCCGGCGGCGTGGGCCGGATGGGCGCTGGGCTTAAGGCCCGCCTTCACATAGCGGCCCATTTCCTCCCAGGGCACCTTGCCCGCGGAAAAGGCCTGGGCCGCCCCACCGGCGCCCGCCCGCAGGCTGTTGATCCTGAGGGCGCTCAGGGCGGGCTCGTCCATGGCCGCCCAAAACAGCGGGGCCTCGCCGCCCAAAAGGGCCTCGATTTCCTCCCGGAAGGGCCCAAGTTCCGGGTTGTTCCATCCATCGCGCCCGCTCATTTTTCCAAAACCTGAATCCGCCCCACCGCCCGGGCCAGCACGGATTTTTCCAGCAGCATGCTCTGCTGGGCCATGCCCGCGGCCCAACCGTTCTGGGTATTCTCCTCCAGGGCCACCTCAAAGCTGTCCGCGCCCATGGCCCTGGCCTTTTGCTCCACGATCCTCCGGGCCTCCTCTTTGGCCCAGATCACGGCCTGCTCCTCGGCCTCGCACTCCATCCGGCCCTCGGAGGAATGGGCGGTGTAGCCGGTGATGCCCGACACGTCGTACCGGGGCTTGATGGTCACCAGCTCCTCCACCACCACGCTGCCGGTGATGGCGCCCACCGCGTTGGCCACCCCGAAATCCTCGGGCAGCACGCACTCGGCCCCCAGCTTTTTCGCGGCGTAGGGCAGCATGACCCCGGTGGGCGCGCCGATGCCCACCAAAGGCAGCTTGAGTTTAAAGTCCACCTCAATCTCGTCCCCGGCCCCGAAATAGCCCAGGCCCAGGCTCACCGGCTCGTTGAGCGGCTTTTTAAGCCTGCGCTCCAGCACAAAGCCCGCGATCACCCGATACAGCCGCTCCGAGGCCATATCCATGATCCTGTCCATCAGATCCTGAACCTCCATATCCATCTGGAAGGCCAGGATCCTGAGCCCCAGCCGGGCGGCGCGCACATCAAATTCCTTAAAATCCCCGCGCAGGGTCATGACGTCGGTGGGCGTGACCTTGGATTTGATCAGGATGCCCAGCTTTTCCAGCCGGTCGGAATAGATGAAATAGGGCCGGCTGCCCACGGCCTTGGCCAGTTGATCCACCGAAAGCGGGCCGTTTTCCAGGGCGGCGATCAGCTTTTGCTCATGGCCGTTCAGTTCCATATGCGCCCCGGGCCGGCGCAGAATTTTATAGAAGGTGCCCCGGTAATAGCTCTGATAGGAGCCGTCCAGCTCGATCTCCTCCAGGGTGCTCAGGATTTCAGGATATTCCTTGGCCAGCGAGCACAGGGGCTGGGCCCGCTCGGGGCCCAGGGTCAGGCCTCCCCGCTCGTCCCGATCCACCGCGCTGTCCCCGCCCAGGCCGATGGTCTTGATCTGTATGGCCCGGGTGCCGGTGCGCCAGGCGCCCACGTCCACCCCGTCTGAGCTCATCTGGGTCAGTCCCCCCCGAACCATGGCCAGGTCGGTGGTGGTGCCCCCGATGTCCACCGCGATCATGTCGGGCCGGCCGGACAGGCGCATGGCCCCGGTCACGCTGCTGGCCGGGCCCGAGAGCAGGGTTTCCACCGGGTATTCCGCGGCAAAGGCGTCGGTCATCAAACTGCCGTCCCCGCGCACGATCATCAGCGGGGCGGAGATGCCCTTTTGCGCCATCACCGCGCGCACCGCCTTCATCAGCTCGTCAATCAGCGGGGTGAGCCGGGCGTTGAGCAAGGTGGTGGCGGCCCGGCGCATGGAGTTGATCTCCACGGTAAGCTCGTGGGCCGCGGCCACCGGCAGCTCAAACTCGGCCCTGAGCCGCTTCTTTAATTCCTTTTCAAACTCCGGGTTGCGCACGCCCCAATATTCGCAGATGCCAAAGGCGTCCACCGTGCCGGCCACCTGGCGGGCCTGGCGAACCAGCGCGTCGTAATCCGGCTCCTGGGCCAAATCCCCGCGCTGGGTATGGGCGCCCGGGGACACGATGATGTGCTGGGCGGCCTCCAGGCCGTATTCGCCCTTGAGCCGGTCCACCAAATTGGGGTCATAGCCCAGCAGGAACAGGGCTACCCGGCTGCCCCGGTTTTCCACGCAGGCATTGGTGGCCAAGGTGGTGGACAGGGCCACCAGCTTGAGCTGTTTGAGTTTGGTTTCGTCCAGCGCCTCCATCAGCGTCTCGATGCCGTCGGAAAGCCGGAAGGGCGTGGTCTGGCGCTTGGCGCGCTGAATCACCTTGCCCTCGTCAAAATCATAAATCACCCCGTCGGTAAAGGTTCCGCCGGTGTCAATGCCCAATCCCAGCAACATACTGCAAACGACCTCCCAAGGGTCAAATTTGATTCTTTTTTGGGCCAAACGCCCGGGGATTAGTATACCACGGCCAAGGGGGATCTGTAAATGCGGGGGGATTTTCCCTTTTAAAAAAGGGAAATTTTATGAAGGGTGAATCCCTTTTGCAAAGGGAAGCGAAATTCCCCTGGCGGGGGCGCAAGTTTTATGGAGGGGCCAGGGGGAGGTTTTTTCGAATCCCTTTTTACAAAGGGAAGCGAAAAATCCCCTGGCGGGGTGCAATTTTATGGAGGGGCCAGGGGGAACCTTCCGTAATGGTTCCCCCTAGGCCCCTCCAAACCTCCCCTACCCCCTCTAGCGGTTTTGGGGTTGACGTTCGCTCCGCTTTTGGCCATCGGAATTTGCCGTGCCGGGCACGGCAGGATAAGGGATAAGGCCCTAAGCGAAGCGCAAAGCCCGCCTGATTAGGGTCGCTTTTTCCGTTTTGCCGCGCTTAGCGGGCAAATTCAACTAACCTTTAGCGGAGCGTTGCGGGGGTGGCTCCACGCCGGGGGCGGCGAGCCCCCACAGTGGCCGTTTGAAGGGGGTTATGGGAGGTGTGGAGGGATTTAAGGGGGAGGATACGGAACTCCCCCTAATCCCTCCACAAATTGCCGCCCACTCTGGGCAAGTTTCGCTTCCCTTTGAAAAAGGGATTCATTCCCCCCCTGAAATCCAAAAAATCCCTTCGGAACTGGACGCGCCCCTGGGCCGTCAAAATTCAATTGGGGTTTATGTTTTTTTGATAGGACTAGGATACACTACAGATAAAAACAGGGAAAGGATTTTAACCCACACATGAAAAACTTTTTGAAGCCGCTTCATCTGCCCCATTGGGGCCGAAAAAAATGGACGGTCCTGATCCTTGTGGGGCTTGTGCTGTTCGCCGGGGCCGCGCTGCTGTTGAGCGCCCTGGGCCGGGAGCTTTTGGGCCGGCTGGACGCCCAGGCCATCCGGGACTGGGTGGAAAGCCTGGGCGTCATGGGCTATTTTGCCTTTGTGGCCGCCATGTTCCTTCAGGTGCTCCTGGCCTTTCTGCCCTCCGAGCCCTTTGAAATCGCGGCGGGCTACGCCTTTGGGGCCTGGGAAGGCCTGCTGCTTTGCAGCATCGCCAACGCCCTGGGCACGGCGGTGGTGTTCTTTTTGACCCGGAAGTACGGGCTGAAGCTGGTAAACCGGTTTGTGAGCCCGGAAAAGATGAAGCAGATCCCCCTCTTGAACCGCAAGGAGCGGCTGTACGGGCTGCTGTTTCTGCTCTATCTGATCCCGGGCACGCCCAAGGACGTGATGATGTATATCGGCGGCCTGACCCCGGTGAAGCTCTTGCCCTTCATGGCGCTGAGCGGCTTTGCGCGCATCCCCTCGATTTTGAGCTCCACCCTGGGCGGGGACGCCCTGGGCCGGGAGCAGTACCTCCTGGCCCTGGTGGTGTTTGCCGTGACCGGGCTCATCAGCCTGCTGGGGGTATGGGCCTACCGGCGGCTCCACCGCAAGCAGGCCGCGTAGTTAAAAGGCCAAATCCTTGAAAATTCCTTTCCTGAGCGCCACCCGGGCGGTGAGCAGCGGATCCACCACCTGGCTGACCTCCAGATCGCACACCAGCGACATCAGCATCACCAGCTCGTCCGGGTCCATGTCCACCCGCTTTTTGAGGAATTCCAGCATGTTGTCCGCGGCCAGATGGCCGGCCTGCTCCAGGGTTTCGGCCGAGCAGATGGTGTAGAACACCCCGTCATACAAAAGCACCGGGCATTCCTCTTTCCGGCCCGGAATCACGCTCAGGCGCACGGTGATTTCCGCCGGGCATTCCAGGCCGCACACCCCCATCTCGCCGTCGCCCATCTGGGCGTGCACATCCCCCATGGACAGCAGCGCGCCCTCATGATGCACCGGCAGGTACAGGGTGCTGCCCGCGCGGATGAACCGGGTATCCATATTGCCCCCGTGCTGATGGGGGGTCTCGGTGTCCATTTCGCCGGTTTCCGGGGCCACCCCGATCACCCCGATCATGGGTTCCAGCGGAATTTCCACCCCGGAGAGGCTGGCCTTTCCGTCCTTCAGCCGGAAGGCCCGGGTGATGGGCCGGGTCACCTTGTGCTTCATAAAGCCGAATTTGGGGCTCACGCGCATGGTGCCGTAATCGTCCAGATCGATGGAGAGCACCTCCACCCGCAGGGTATCCCCGGGATGCGCGCCCTCCACGAAGATGGCGCCGGTGGCCGGGTTGCAGGCGTTGACCGGGCAGGGCGCTTCCCCCCGGGGGTCGTTCTCGGCCCTGAGCCCGTTGCTGTAGCAATCCTTGGTTTTCACCTTGACCACCTCGCCCTGGGGCACCCTGAGGGCCGCCGGGTTGGCGCTGGAATGAGCGGTGACGAAATGATCCTCCGAAAGATAAACCATTTTTCAAACTTCCTTTCCGGGCGTGTGACGCCCCGTTGAACACTTGATAAATTCCCTCCAATGATATATGATTGTATCATACTCTGGGGCGCCTTGTCGCGCCCGGTTTAATTTTGAGGCAAATTTTCCCGGTTCCGGGCCGGGAAATGGGAGGCAATATGCAGTCACAGGTTCAGCCGTCTTTGGGCGGCATGATTAAGGGACAGATGTTCGAGGGCTTTCTTTTGGTCAAGGCCGCGGAGCAGCGCACCTCGTCCAACGGGAGCAAGTATCTGGATATGACCTTGGGGGACGTTTCGGGCGAGGTCAACGCCAAGATGTGGGACGGCACGGCCGCCGCGCCCGGGGTGGGCAAGGTGATCCGGCTTCGGGGCATGATGCTGGAATACAACGGAAAGCCCCAGCTCAGGGTGGACAAATTCCGCCTGGCTTTGGAAAACGACAGGTTTGATATGTCCATGCTCATGCCCTGCGCGCCCGAGCCGCCCCAAAATATGATGGATTACATTTTAAACCGCGCGGACGCCATCGTGGACAAGGAGCTCAAGGCCCTGGTGCTGCTGCGCCTGGAGCAGGCCGGGGACAAAATCTATTACTATCCGGCGGCCCAAAAGCTGCACCATGCCGAGCGGTCCGGGCTGCTGCACCACACCAGCACCATGCTGCGCACCGCCCAGGCCCTGTGCGAAATCTATCCCCAGCTGGACGGCGACCTGCTGGCGGCCGGGGTGATTTTGCACGACCTTTGCAAGCTGGAGGAGCTCTCCGCCGACGAGATGGGGGTGGTGAGCGAGTACACGGTGGAGGGCCAGCTGCTGGGCCATCTGGTGCAGGGCGTTTCGGCCCTGGGCCGGGCCGCGGAAAAGCTGGGCACCCGCAAGGAGCTGGTTTTGATGCTCCAGCACATGATCCTGTCCCACCACGACCTGCCCGAATACGGCAGCCCGCGCCGCCCCATGTTCCCGGAGGCCGAGGTGCTGCACATCATCGACCTTTTGGACGCGCGCATGTTCGAGATGGACTACGCCCTGAAAAACACCGCGCCCGGCGGTTTCACCGAGCGCATCTGGTCGCTGGAGCGCAAGCTGTACAAGCGGGAGGGCGCGGAAAAATAAAAAAAGGAACATTCATTCCCTTTACAGGCTGTTAAGAAACCTAATTCATTATTCTGGGGATGCATGAAGGGGCCGCGGCCCCTTCATATTCAATCCGCAGCGGCGGCATGTACGCCGCGAGGAGCGGCCCAAGTGGCCGCTTCCTTTATCATTTTCTGGCCGCTGCCGAAGGCAGGAAGAAAATGATGCAACTCAGGAAAATGAAGTATTCATTTTCCTGACAGCGTGTCGACTTTTTCGACACGCTGAAAAGGGAACGTTCATTCCCTTCTATTCCTTCATGGCCTCCAGCACCCCCAGGGTTCGGAGGCCATATTTTCTTAAATCCCCGTAGCGCACTTCCTCAAAGCCCCGCTCGTACAGTTCGCCGGTGAGCTCATACAGCGCGCCCAGGGCCCGGCCGATTTTTCCATGGGGATCCAGCCCGCCCAAATCAAAATCGCAGTCCATATAGTCGGCCCCGTGAAGGGAAAGATTGGCCAGATAATAGCCGATCCTGGCCGCGGCGATGCGCGGATGGGGCGGGCTTTTTTTCGCGATCATCTCCTTGAGCGCCCACAGATCCCCGGCCCCGGCGGCCTCGGGCATCAGATTCAGCATCAGCCGCTGGGCGATAAACTCGGCCCAGGCGTAAAAGCCGTGGTTGACCAGGGCGTTTCTGGAACTGCGGGCGTCGTAGCGGACCCGGGGCAGGCTGTGTACATGGGCGGTTTCATGGAGCATGACCCGGCGCAGGGCGCGGGGCGTGCCCACCCGCTCCCGAATCAGCAAAATATAAAAGCGCTCCATGGCCGCGTCGTGCAAGGTCATGCCCGCGATGCGGCCCCTTTGGAGCCAATCCCCCGCGTCCAGGCCGTTGAGCAAAATCTGATCCACCGCGTCCTTATCCGCTTGAAAATGATTGAGGTCGGTGACGATCAATTCGAAATTCATCGGCGCGAGGCCATAAAAACCGCAGTATTCCCGGGCAATTTCCATCGCCTCATCCCGCATTCCGGCGCTCCTCCCCTCAATTTTACATAGTTTTATCTTATTTTACATATTTTTATCACAAATTCCTGGGATAATAAAACTGCGGTCGGAAGCGAACCGCGAGTGCCTTTGGGTCCATAATCCTGGTTTAATGGGCAAAACGGCTGCATTGACAGGGTGCGGCCAATGCGGGTTCGAATCCCGCGGATTAGGTCGGTTAGCTCCTCACCGGTTATTCCCTGAATAAGCACATTGTTCTCCCCGTTCATGATGAACGGGGAGTTTTTTTGCGTGTTGGAAGAATCGACACGCCGTCAGGAAAATGATATCGGAGGCGGCCGTCTTCATATAAAAGCCGCTGGAGGGCGACCTGCGCGCCCGAAAGCCGTCTTCCGCCGTCTCCCCATTTCAATCCGCAGGGCCGGCTTCGCCGGTTCGAGGAGCGGCTGCCTTCATAATAAAAGCCGCTGGAGGGCGACCTGCGCGCCCGAAAGCCGCTTCCGCATGGGGTGCAGGCCTGGCCGTGAATCTCTGATTCACAAGGCCTGCACTTTTTCATCAAAAAACGAAGTTTTTTGATGAATTACATCATTGGCGCAAACAGCCTGAACACCGCGGCCATGGCCTTGTAATACAGCGGCCTTCCGTTGACCTCGGGCAAGGTCACCTCATGGGAGACCTCAAAGATCTTCAGCACGTCGTCCTTGACCTTATCCACCATGGAACCGCCGCAGAACCAGACCGCGTCCTCAAAATGCAGGTAAAAGCTGCGGTAATCCATGTTAAAGGTGCCCACCAGGGCCTGATCGTCGTCCGAGACCACCATCTTGGCATGGATAAAGCCCGGGGTGTATTCGTAAATCCTGACCCCGGAGCGGATCAGCTGGCCATAATAGGAGCGGGTCACCGGATACACATACCAATGGTCATACTGGCCCGGGGTCACGATGCGCACGTCCACCCCGCTCTCGGCCGCCCGGCACAGGGCGTCCACCATGGTGTCGTCGATCACCAGGTAAGGGGTGGTCATGTAGATATACCGGCCGGCGTCATGGATCATCTGGTTGTACAGGGCCTGGCCCGGATTGCCCGGGTTATTGGCCGGGCCGTCGGAAAGGGGCTGGACAAAGCCGTCGCTCCTGGCCGGGCGGGTGGGCCGGTACAGGGCGTAGTCCCCGGTCACCTTTTCCCGGGTGGAATCCCACATCTGCAGGAAGAACACGGTCAGGCTCCATACGCCCAGGCCGCTCAAGCGCACCGCGGTGTCCTTCCAATGGCCGTGCTTGGGGTACAGGTTGGCGTATTCGTCGTCCAGGTTGGTGCCCCCGGTGTAGGCCACGTCGCCGTCGATGACGCAAATCTTCTGATGGTTGCGGTAGTTGAGATACAGATTGGCCACATAGCGCTGCACCGGGCCAAAGACCTGGCACTGGATGCCCTCTGCGGTGAGGCGCTGGATAAAGCCGTCCTTCAGGGTAAACAGCGAGCCCGCGTCGTCGTACAGCACCCGCACCTCCACCCCATGGGCCGCCCGCTCGCGCAGGATCTCGTGGATTTCCGCCCAGACCCGGTTTTCGCCGATGATAAAATATTCCATGAAGATAAACTTCCTGGCCTGGCGCAGATCCTGCTTCATGCGCTCAAACTGAACTTCCCCCACCGGGAAATACTCGCTCCCGGTCTGGTCGTACAGGGGAAAGTTATAGTGCATGAGCAGCCGCGCGGTGCGCAGCCGGTAAGGATGCTTCCCGATAAAGCGGTTCAGGGCCTCCTCATCCTGGCTCAGCTGGGCGTATCCGGCCTGAAAGGCCTGTCTCATGGGCCGGTCCCGCCGGGGATGCTCAAAGGAATGGCCCCACATCAGATACAGAATCAGCCCGAACACCGGCATCAGCAGCACGAACAGCACCCAGGCCATCTTGTAAGAGGCGTTCTTTTCCTGGCTGACCATCAGGATGGCCGCCACAATGCCCAACAGCTCAAAGGCGGTGTACAGATACGCCGCGTGCTGTCTGAGCCGCCAGGTGATCAAAAAGGTCAGAGCGATTTGCAGAATTACGCCCAGCGCGCACACCGCGGTTCGGGTAACGGCATTCAGGCGCATATTCATGCGCGAACCATGGTGCAGGTCGAACTGATCCCGTTCCGTCATATAAATCCTCCTTCGGCCGGGTTAGATTTCCTAATATTATAGCATACCCGATATTCATAGGGAAATTAAATTTCAATTCTTGTACTTTTTGTGGAGGGATTAGGGGGAGTTCCGATCCCCATCTTCGCCCGTCAAACGGCTTCGCCGTCCGCCGGGTACGGCGGCGCAAATCTTCGATTTGCAACCGCCTAGTCGCGCTGCGCGCTCCCTCTCCCCTTAAATCCCTCCACGCCTCCCAGAAGGCGCGGCGTCAAAATCTTCGATTTTGCCGTCGCGGTCGGCAAAGCCGACTTGGAAGCCCAAAGGGCTTCCAACCTCACCCCTTCAAACGGCCGGGCGCTGCCCGGAACCCGCTGGGCTGCCGCCCAAATAAGGAGGGCGAGCAAAGCGAGCCTGGAGGCCCGAGGACAGCGCTTTAGCGCTCCGCAGGACCGGAACCCCGAATCAACTTCGTTGATTCGGGGCAAATATCCGCATAGCTCGGTACGCTGGTTGTGTCATGGGTATGCGAACCGAATGATTTGCTCGAAATTGCTATTTTTCCCTTTTCAAAACAGGCACCCGCCACCAAATGGAGTCAAAAGAAAAAACCTCCGCTTCAGCTTTTGCCGCAATTGTGCTATACTGAACAGGAATACGGTCAATCCACTTGGGAGGGAATACCATGTTAAACTTTGAATATTGCAGCCCGACGCAATTTGTCTTTGGCCGGGATGTGGAAACCCAGGCGGGCCGTCGGGCCAAGGCCCTGGGCGCCGGCAAGGTGCTCCTGCACTACGGCTCGGGCTCGGCGGTGCGCAGCGGGCTGATCGCCCGGGTGCGCGAATCCCTGGAAGGGGCCGGGCTTCAGGTGGTGGAGCTGGGCGGCGTTCGCCCCAACCCCAGGAGCGGCCTGGTCTACCAGGGCATCGAGCTCTGCCGGGCCCAGGGCGTGGACTTCATCCTGGCCGTGGGCGGGGGCAGCGCCATTGACTCGGCCAAGGCCATCGCCCTGGGCGTGCCCTACGAGGGGGATTTCTGGGATTTTTACTGCAAAAAGGCCGTGCCCCAATCCGCCTTGCCCCTGGGCGTGGTGCTGACCATGGCCGCGGCGGGCAGCGAGGGCTCGGACAGCGCGGTCATCACCCATGAACCCGAGAACCTGAAGCGCGGCCTGCACTGCGAGCTCAACCGGCCCCGCTTTTCGCTGATGAACCCGCTTTTGACCGCCACCTTGCCCGCCTATCAGACCGCCAGCGGAGCCACCGACATGATGGCCCATGTGCTGGAGCGGTATTTCACTTTGGAAAAAGGGGTGGATCTCACCGACCGGCTGTGCGAGGCCGTGCTGATGGCCATCATCAAGGCCGCGCCGGTGGCGGTCAAAAACCCCGAGGACTACGACGCCCGGGCCCAGCTGATGTGGGCCTCCACCGTGGCCCACAACGATTCGGTGGGCCTGGGCCGCACCGGGGACTGGGCCAGCCATCAGCTGGAACACGAGCTCTCGGCCAAATACGACGTGGCCCACGGCGCCGGGCTGGCGGTGATCTTCCCGGCCTGGATGCGCTATCAGATGCGCAACGACACCCGGCTGCTCTGCCAGTTGGCGGTCCGGGTATGGGGCTGCGAGCTGGACTTCGAGCACCCGGAGCGCACCGCGCTGCAGGGCATCGAGCGCTTTGAGGCCTTCCTGAAATCCATCGGCATGCCCCTGACCTTTGAGGAACTGGGCGCGAAGGAAGAGGACATTCCCGAATTGGCGAAAAAGGTCAAGTACGCGGACAACGGCCTGGTGGGCAATTTCTATCCCCTGGACCGGGCGGCGGTGGAGGAGGTCTACCGGATCGCCTGCCAAAGCCGGGACAACTGATCGGAAGGGAGCGCAGGAACCATGTTTCAAACCGAGCTGGGCGCAAGGGCCCAGGCCTATGTGGACGGCCACATGGACGAACTCATCGCCCTGATCGAGGCCCTCTGCCGCATTCCCGCGCCCTCCCATCAGGAGGACCAGCGGGCGGAGTTTATTCAAAAATGGCTCAAAGAGGCGGGCGCGAAGGGCGTCTATATTGACGAGGCCAAGAACGTGATCTACCCGGTGGATGAGGCGGGGAAGGACGCGCTTTCCATCTTCATGGCCCACACCGACACCGTGTTCCCGGACCTGACCCCCTTTGAGCCCCGAACCGAAAACGGGCGCATGTACTGCCCCGGGGTGGGCGACGACACCGCCAATGTGGCGGTTTTGATGATGATCGCCCGGTATGCCGCTCAAAACGGGCTGAAGAGCCCCTCGGGCCTGGTCATCGCCTTCAACTCCTGCGAGGAGGGGCTGGGCAATCTGAAGGGCTGCCGCGCGCTGATGGAGCGCTTCCAGGGCCGGGTGGGCAAGGTGGTGTCCTTTGACTCGGGGTATGACTGCGTGATCGCCCGGGCCGTGGGCTCGGCCCGCTACCGGGTGGAGGTGCGCACCGAGGGCGGCCATTCCTTTGCCAATTTCGGCAACCGAAACGCCATCCGCTATCTTTCGCTGCTGATCGATATGCTGTACGCCATAAAGCCCCCCGAGAAGCCGGGCGCCCACACCACCTACAACGTGGGCATGATCCAGGGCGGCACCTCGGTGAACACCATCGCCCAGCAGGCCGAAATGCTCTATGAATACCGCTCGGACGATATGGAATCCATGGCCGCCATGGAAAAGGCGTTCACCGCGGCCGTTCAGGCGGTGCGCGCCATGGGCGTGGAGGTGGCGGTGGAAAAGATCGGGGAGCGGCCCTGCATGGGCCATCCCGACCCGGCGGCCCAGCAGGCCCTGGTTCGGGAATGCCAGGACATCATCCAGCGCCACAGCGGCCTCAGGCCCGGCCTGGGCGCGGGCTCCACCGACTGCAACATTCCCCTCTCTTTGGACATCCCGGCGGCCTGCTTTGGGGTCTACAGGGGCCAGGGCGCCCACACCCGGGAGGAATGGATCGAGCTTGCCTCGCTGGAGGCCGGCTTTAAAAGCGCGCTCCGGATGGTGCTGAACCAGGCGGAGGGCGAACAGGCGGAATTTTCCAACTCTTAACATTGAAACCCGGAGGACGCAGGTTGACAAACCCGGCTGTGAGCGCTATAATAGTTAAGCGTCGTGAGCGATGCGATATGTGCCCGTAGCTCAGCCGGATAGAGTGTTTGGCTACGAACCAAAAGGTCGTGGGTTCGAATCCCTCCGGGCACGCCAAAGCGGCAATTTTCGAAAGAAAGTTGCCGCTTTTATTTTTCGCCCATTTCACTTCCAGCCGGTACGCCCTCCCGCAGGCTTCTCCCCTCGCTCCGGCTGTTTGACATTTCCCGCATCTCTATGCTATAATTATAATGAAAAAATTTTTTGGGAGGGGTTCTCATGGCGCACGCAGATTTGCTGTATAAGCGGGTTAAGGAATACCTGGATTCCCAGGATTGGAAATACAACGCCCGTGACGAAAAACATATCATTGACTTCGGCATGAACATCGACTGCAAGCTCAAAAACTGCAAGGTGTTTATCAAGTGCTCGGACCGGGCGATTTCCTGCTACGCCATCTGCCCGCTCAACGCCGACGAGGATACCCGCCCGGTGGTGGCCGAATATCTGACCCGGGCCAATTATGGGCTCAACAATGGCAATTTTGAAATGGACTATTCGGACGGCGAGATTCGCTACAAAACCTACATGCTGTGCAGCCAGCATGTGCCGGACATTAAGGAAGTGGAACTCTCGGTGGATCTTTCCTTCCTGATGATGAAGCGCTACGGCAACGGTCTGGCCAAGGCCCTCATGGGCTTCGGCGAGCCGGAAAAGGATATCGCGGAGGCGGAAAAAGACTAAACTACCCCTTTAATATTCGCGGCGCGCAGCTTATCCCCTGCGCGCCGCCCTTTTTTATTCCGCCCGGCCCGAGGCAAAGCCCTGATATTCGTCCATAAAGAACTCGGCGTTCTTCAGGGCGTTCAGGCACACCTCATCGCCCTTAAAGCGCACGGCCAGGCGCAGCTGGGCCAGGTGCATATCCACCACCTGGCAATAGATCATGAGTTCCTCCCCCGAAATCCAGGCCGCCGAATTGAGGCAGTTCAGGCCCCGGCCCAGGGGACGCCCGATGACCGGGCCGTTGTAATGGGTTTCCGGGAACCGGGTGGACAGATGGCGGCCCAGGCCAAAGGCCAGCTCATGCTCGCCGGTCCTGTTTTGATACCGCATGCGGCCCTCATCCTGGGAAAAGGAAAACTCCACCCATTCCATGCCCATGGGGTTTTCGTCCATCCGGTACCTGCGCCCCTGAACCGCCCGGGCGGTTTCGGACTCTGCCGCGCCTTGGGGTTTGACCAGCTCCAGGGATTGGGCCAGATCCAGAAGGCGCCCATGGGCCTCGGGGTTTTCCGGGAGCGGACGGCCGGAGAGATTGGGATAGATCCCCCGCCACAGGGCGCTGAAGATCTCCCGGGTGGCCTTGGCGTTGAGCTGCTCATAGCCCGTGGTCAACACCACCAGATCCTGATCCGGCAGGCAGATGGCGTACTGGCAGCCCATGCCGTAAAAGGCAAAGCCGTTGTGCCGGGTGCGCCAGAATTGATAGCCATAGCCCATGGCCTCGTCCGGGGAAGCATGATAGAGGCTGTTATCAATCTGACAGGCGGTGGCCTGAATCATGTAGTCCCGGGGCAGCAGCTGGCGGCCCTCATATTCCCCGTACCGCATGCACAGCAGGGCAAACTTCATGAATTCCCGGCTGGTGGCCATCACCCCGGAGCCGCCCCACTCGTGGCCGCAGGGGGTCTGAATGCAGTACAGCTCCCTGGAAATGCCCAGTTCATCGAACACCGGCCGCAGCACCTCGGTGAACTCCTTGCCCGAGACCCGCTTGATAATCATGCACAGCATGGTGGTGGCGGTGGTGCAATAGGAAAACACCATGCCCGGGGGATGGGATATGGTGCCGGTGAAGAAGGTGGCCTCCCAGTCATTGTCACAGGGATGATAGCTGGCCCCATATTCATAGCAGGTGGCCATCATGAGCAGATCCCGCACCGTCATGCGCGCCAGATAGGGATGGGGATTTTCCGGGGCCTTGTCCGGGAAGAAGCCAATGGCCTTGTCCTCCAGGCGCAAGAGGCCCTGCTCGATCAGCAGGCCCACCGCGCAGGACACAAAGCTCTTGCTGCACGAATACAGCCTGTGGCGAAAATCCGCGTCCATGGGCTTCCAATAGCCCTCAAAGATCAGCTGTCCCTTTCGGGCAATGAGCAGGCTGTGCAGGGCCAGCCGCTCCCCATCCAGGGCGCGCACATAGGCCTCCACGGCCCGGGACGGCAGGCCCGCGCGCTCCGGGCTGGCCGCGGGCAGGGGCTTTTTTTCCGCTTGCATTCAGGTTCCCTCCCAACGTATTTGCTAAATAGAGTATACAACAAAAAAAGCCCCCGGGAAAGGGGGGCTTCTGGGTGTTGACAAAGTCAACACCCAGGCGGGGGAGCTTGCTCCCCCGTCCGCCAGCGTGCTGGCTTTTCGACACGCTGAGACGAATTTCTCCTTCTTCCTGTTTACAGGAAAGAAGTTGTGGATTATAATGAATGGAAGACAACACACGCGGGAGGTTTATCCAAAATGGATTATACGGTAAAACAGCTGTACCGTCAGACGCCTACGGCCAATGTTTCGGGCGTAAAGGTATCGGGCTGGGTGCGCACGGTGCGCGAGTCCAAGAGCTTCGCCTTTATCGAGCTCAACGACGGCAGCTTTTTTAAGAATCTTCAAATTGTACTGGAAGAGGAGCGCCTAAGCGGCTATAAGGAAATTTTGCGCCGCGTGGGGGTGGGCGCCTCCATCGAGGCCGAGGGCGAATTGATCCTGACCCCGGAAATGAAACAGCCCTTTGAGCTCAAGGCCACATCCCTCACGGTGGTGGGCGAGAGCCCCAGCGACTATCCGCTGCAAAAAAAGCGCCACACCCTGGAATACCTGCGCACCATCGGGCACCTCAGGCCCCGGGCCAACCTGTTCCAATGCGGCTTCCGGGTGCGCTCGGTGGCGGCCCAGGCCATCCACCGCTTCATGCATGAGCGCGGGTTTGTGTATGTGAACACCCCGCTGATCACGGGCAGCGACTGCGAGGGCGCGGGCGAGATGTTCCAGGTCACCACCTTGGATTTAAACAACCTGCCCAAGGACGGGCAGGGCCAGGTGGATTATAAAGAGGATTTCTTCGGCAAGCCGGTGTCCCTGACCGTGAGCGGCCAGCTCAACGCCGAGACCTTTGCCCTGGCCTTTAGGGACGTCTACACCTTTGGCCCCACCTTCCGGGCCGAAAACAGCTACACCGCCCGCCACGCCGCCGAGTTCTGGATGGTGGAGCCGGAAATCGCCTTCGCCACCCTGAAGGAGGATATGCAGCTTCAGGAGGATCTCATCAAATACATCATCGACGCGGTGCTCACCGAGCTGCCCGAGGAAATGGAGTTCCTGAACAACTTCGTGGACAAGGGCCTGATCGAGCGGCTCACCGCTGTGCGCGACGCCGAATTCGCCCGGGTAAGCTACACCGAAGCCATCAAAATTCTGGAGGCTTCCGGGGCCGAGTTTGAATATCCGCCCTATTGGGGTTGCGATTTGCAGACCGAGCACGAGCGCTACCTCACCGAAAAGCATTTTGGCCGCCCGGTGTTCGTCACCGACTACCCCAAGGAGATCAAGGCCTTTTACATGCGCCTGAACGACGACAACAAGACCGTGGCCGCGGCCGACCTGTTGGTGCCGGCCATCGGCGAGCTGTGCGGCGGCAGCCAGAGGGAAGAGCGGTACGAGGTGCTGGCCCGGCGCATTCGGGAGATGGGCATGAAGGAAGAGGACTACTGGTGGTATCTGGACCTGCGCAAGTACGGCAGCGTGCCCCACGCCGGATTCGGCATGGGCTTCGAGCGGATGGTCATGTACCTGACCGGCATTTCCAACATCCGCGACGTGCTGCCCTTCCCCCGCACGGCCAAGAACGCCGAGTTTTAATTTCATAAAATACAATCAAAAACCCGTGGACGGCGTTTGTCCACGGGTTTTGTTTGTCAGCAGGTTTTATGGAGGGGCCAGGGGGAAGGGGGGAGGGTGAATCCCTTTTTCAAAGGGAAGCCAAATTCCCCTGGCGGGGAGCGATTTCATGGAGGGGCCAGGGGGAGGTTTCCGTAATACCTCCCCCTAGGCCCCTCCAA
>DVJW01000005.1 GCA_018716505.1 Candidatus Faecaligallichristensenella faecipullorum
CGGGCCCAGGATGTGGTGCGCCAAAATCCCTATCGACTGGTGGACGAAATTCCGGGCGTGGGCTTTAAGACGGCGGACCGCATCGCCCATTCCTTGGGCGTCGAGCCGGAATCCGAGCACCGGCTGCGCAGCGGCCTTCAATATGTGCTCAACGACGCGGCCTCCGGGGGCGGCCATGTGTTTTTGCCCAAGCAGATTTTGATCGAGCAGGCCACCCGTTTGCTGGAAGTGGACGAAGAGCTGGTTTCCGACAGCTTGGACCGGCTGATTTTCGACGCCAAGGTTATCGAAACCGAGGCGGACGGGGAGCGCGCCGTCTATTTGCCGGCCATGTATCAGGCCGAGGGCGAGGTGGCCCGGATGCTGCTGGAGCTCAACGCGGCGGTGGAGCAGGGGGAAATGGCCGACGCCGAGGCGCGCATCGACCGGTATGAGCGGGATAACGGCGTCGAGCTCTGCCGGGAGCAGCGGGAAGGCGTGCGCACCGCGGCCTGTTGCGGGGTTACGGTCATCACCGGCGGCCCGGGCACCGGCAAAACCACCAGCATCAACTGCATCATCCATCTGTTGTCCCGGTTGGGCGAGATCGCCCTCACCGCCCCCACCGGACGGGCGGCCAAGCGCATGACCGAGACCACCGGATGTCCGGCCAAGACCATCCACCGGCTGCTGGAATACGGCGGAGACGAGGAAAGCTTTCAGAAGAACCAGGACAACCAGCTCAAGGTCAAGACCGTGATCGTGGACGAGATGTCCATGGTGGATGTGTTTTTGATGCGCAACCTGCTGCGCGCCTTGAAACCGGGCACAAGGCTGATTCTGGTGGGCGACGCGGATCAGTTGCCCTCAGTGGGCGCGGGCAACGTGCTGCGGGATATCATCGACAGTGGGGTGGTGCCGGTGGTCAGGCTCACCGAAATCTTCCGCCAGGCCGGGGAGAGCATGATCGTGACCAACGCCCACCGCATCAATCATGGCCAGATGCCTCAAATGAACGGCAAAAACACCGATTTCTTTCTGGAACGCAAGGAAAACGCCCAGCAGGTGGCCGACACCATCGTGTCGCTGGTCAAGCAGCGGCTGCCCGGCTACATGGGCTTTGACCCCATGCGCGATATTCAGGTCATGGCGCCCATGAAAAAGGGCGACGTGGGGGTATGGCGGCTCAACCGCCTGCTTCAGGAAAAACTCAATCCCAAGCGGCCCGGGGTGCGGGAACGGGTGCGGGGGGAAGGGGTATTCCGGGTGGGCGATAAGGTCATGCAGGTCAAAAACAACTATTCCACCGAATGGGAGCGCGGCCCGGAACGGGGGGAAGGGGTGTTCAACGGGGATATGGGCTTTATAACCGATATCAATCCCGAGGAGCAGACCCTGACCGTGACCTTTGACGACGACCGGGAGGCGGTGTATGACGACGCGGCCCAGGATGAGCTGGAGTTGGCCTACTGCGTTTCGGTGCATAAAAGCCAGGGCAGCGAATTCCCGGCCGTGGTCATGCCGGTCTTGTCCGGCCCGCCCATGCTCATGACCCGGAACCTGTTTTATACCGCGGTCACCCGGGCGCGCAAGCTGGTGGTGCTGGTGGGCAAGGACACCTGCGTGGCCCAGATGGTTCGAAACAATCACATCGCCAGGCGCTACAGCGCGCTCAGCGAACGGCTCAGGAATCTTTCGGAGATTATATCGTCATGAATCTGATGGATAAACTGATGGAACTGCTCTATCCGCCCCGGGCCAATTGCCTGGGTTGCGCAAGCCCGCGGGGGAACGAGGATGGAGTGCTCTGCGAGGATTGCCAAAGGCGGCTGAAGCCCATACGGGAGATGAACGTTCCGGTATGCGAAAGATGCGGTTCGCCCATCAGCGTGCTGACCGAAGGGTGCAGAAGATGCGCGGATTGGAAGGCGGACGAGCTGGATATGGCGCGAAGCTGCTATGTGTACGCGCCGCCGGTGGACGGATTGATTATTCAGTTTAAATACAACGGCGTTTATCGCCTGGACGAATTTCTGGGCCGGGCGCTTTGCGGGATGATTCGGGATTTGGAAATTGAAAAGCCCGATTTTCTGGTTCCGGTGCCCATGCACCGGCGCAGGCTCAGGCAGCGCGGCTACAATCAGGCCGAACTGTTGGCCAGGGTGGTGGAGCGGGAAATGGGTTGGAACATGGCCGAGCTTTTGCGGCGTACCCACTACACCCGGCGTCAGGCCAGGTTGAGCGCCAAACAGCGCAGGCACAACCTGGACGGCGCCTTTGAATTGGACGGCGATGTGTCGGGGCTCAGAATTCTGTTGATCGACGATGTATTGACCACCGGAGCCACGGCCAACCGCTGCGCCCGCCTGTTCAAGCGCTCGGGCGCGGCCTGGGTGGGCCTTTTGAGCGTGGCGCGCGCGGTGCCGGGATTTGAAAATTAAGAACCGGTAAAAAGAAACCAGGTTTATGCGGCAATACGGTAAAAAAAGTGTAAAAAAATACTTGATAAAAAGTTATGATTGATGTATACTATAGTTGGTTGCATGAAGTGCCAGGTCTGTGGTTGAAAGTCGATGCCAGTCGCAGGCAAAACGATCCACGTAATCCGGCCAAAGCGCCGGGGAGCATGGTGCGGCTTAGAGGTAAGTCCGGCCAGAGTAATTCTGAGAGGGCCAGTAGTGGGAGGGCAGAGGCCTTATGAGCGAACGTCCCAGCCGGCGAGTGTGGGGTCAAAGACCAGGTCAGCTGGGCTGAATGCAGCCGATATAACTTAGGCAGGGGGAAATTCCAATGTACGAGGACAAGACGCTGGTTTGCAGAGATTGTGGCAAGGAGTTTGTGTTCACCGCCGGTGAGCAGGCGTTCTATGCGGAGAAGGGTTTCCAGAACGAACCCACCCGCTGCAAGGATTGCCGCAACGCTCGCAAGGCCAGCCGCAACGGCGAAGCCCGAGAGATGCATGACGCGATTTGCGCCGAGTGTGGCCGTCCCACTCGTGTGCCGTTCGTGCCCAAGAACGACCGTCCCATCTATTGCAGCGAGTGCTTTGCCGCGCACCGTCAGTAATATAGATGAACGATCAGCACCGACGCTTTAGGGCGTCGGTGCTTTTCTGTATAACGGACAAAGGGTCTTATGAAAAATACTCAAAAAATATTTACCCCCTGTACAGCGGGCGGGCCATCGTTTACAATGAAATATATCGCCGGGAGGAGATGGACGGGATGACGGAGATTGAACAGAGAATCCGCGCTGCACAGAATCCGGTGGCTCTGACCGGGGCGGGCATTTCCGCGCCCTCGGGCATACCCACCTTTCAGGGCGCCTGGAAGGGGCGGCCGATTCGCAGTTTTTTGTCCCGGGAATATTTTGAAACCCACAGGATTGAGTTTTTTGAACTGTATATAGAAATGGTATCCTGGTGTCAAAAGCAGCCCAATCCGGCCCATCTGGCATTGGCCGAATGGGGACTTCCGATTATTACCCAGAATATCGATGGGCTGCACCACAAGGCGGGCAGCCGGAAAATTTATGAGCTGCACGGCAGTCTGAGGACGCTATCCTGTCCCAAATGCGGCAAGGTGATAGAGGCCCGGCCCTTTGCGGAGGACCTGAAAGAGGCCTATGCGGTTCGGGACTACCGGGCCGTGGGAGAAAAACTTCGCTGTTCCTGCTCCGGGCTGTGGGAGACCGATGTGGTATTGTATGGCGACGCGGTGCGCCATATGGAGGAGGCCTATGAGCTCAGCGCCCACGCGGATTTGATGCTGGTGGTGGGCAGTTCCCTGACCACCTATCCGGCGGCTGCCTTGCCCGATGTGGCCAGGCGGCATGGGGCTGAGGTAATCCTGGTCAACGACGATTGCGTGGGCCATCTGACCGGACAGGGGGACTGAGGCATGAAGTACGAACTGATTTTGATGGACGCGGATGAGACGCTGTTCGACTTTCAGGCCGGAGAAAAAAACGCCATTGAACAGGTGGTCGCGGAAATGGGATTGCCCACGGCTGGGGTGGCGGAAAAATACCATGAGATCAACCAGGGCTATTGGAAGAAGTATGAACAGGGGCTGGTCACCCAGCCGGAACTGCGGAAAAGGCGCTTTGAGGATTTTGCCGGTTTCCTGGGCGTGCGGGAGCGGGCCGGGGATATGTCCGAGCGCTATCCGGTTTTGTTGGGCCAGCAGGCCATCCTGTTTCCGGACGCGTTAAAGGTCATGCGGGAGATTTCCCGGGCGCTTCCGGTGGTGATTGTGACCAACGGCCATGCCCAGGTGCAGCGCAGCCGCATCGGCAGGACGCCCCTCGTTCAGTATATTTCAGACCTGGTCATTTCCGAGGAGGTGGGCTTTAACAAGCCCGACCCCAGGATTATCTTCAAAGCCCTGGAGCGCAACGGAGGCGTGAGGCCCGAACGGGCGCTCATGGTGGGCGACAGCCTGACCTCGGATATGCGCGCCGGATTAAACGCCGGGGTGGATACCTGTTGGTACAATCCGTCGGGCCAGGAAAGCCCAAACGATATGGAAATTCACTACATTGTGGAAACCCTGGGCCAGATTGTGCCCATCGCATTGCAAAATTAGGGAGGAACAGGGCATTGGAAACGCTGATTTTAAAGGATATTGAATTTAGGCCGGACAAGGAAGCGCTGATGAAGCGGCTGCATTTGGATGAGAGCTTTGAGGAGGAATTCGACGATATCCTGGCCGAGGCTGTGCAGGTGGCCAGGCCCAAGGCCGTGGTGCGCATGCTGGCGGTGGAGGTGGAGGGCCCGCGCCAGGTGAAAATGGATGAGGAGCACTTTGAGAGCCGGATATTGGCGGTGAACCTGGAAAAGGTCAAGCGCGCCTTTGCCTATGTGGCCAGCTGCGGCCGGGAGCTCTATGAGCTGTCCCTGTCCAAATCCGATCCGCTGGAGCGCTATTGGGTGGATACCATATCGGAACAGGCCCTGGGCTCGGCCATGCTGTATTTGCGGAAAATCACCCAGGAGAAATTCCACACCGGCAGCCTGCGGGCCATGAACCCGGGTTCCTTGGCCGATTGGCCCATTGGGCAGCAAAAGCCGCTGTTCAGGGCCATTGGAAACGTGATGGAGGACATCGGGGTGGAACTGACCGATACCTTTTTGATGTTGCCGGTGAAATCCGGCTCGGGCCTGTTGTTTGAAACCGAACAGAGTTATGAAAACTGTTCCATGTGCCCGCGCACCGATTGTCCCAACCGGCGAGCCCAGTTTGACAAGGAAAAATTTGAGCGCGAGTATGCCCTTTAAAGCAAAAAAACCGGCTTTCCTCAGGGGGGAAGGCCGGTTCTTTGTCAAAGCAGCGTCCAAAGCAACAGGAAAATCAGGCCGCCCGCCAGCGCGCAGAGCAAAACCACGCTTAAAGGCGTTGGATGAAAGCGCCAGACTGTGCGCTTTTTCCGCCGCGCGCTTCGGGAGAGCAGGGCTTCGCGCCGGTATTTTTGAAAGACCATGCGCTTTGAACGCACGCAGCGCGCGCATTTGGCCTGACCCTGTTCATTTAACCGGCCGCATACGCAAGTCCAGTAGTGCTCGTCCTCTTGAGGAAAACAGACGGCGTCGTCGCCGGCCGCCTGTTGAAGCCGGTCCAGCGCCACGCCTGAGGGCTCTTTGGGCTCTTCCCAATCAATCAGGCGCGCCGGATCCGCGTCCCACGGGGCTTCTCCCTCCAGGCGAACCTGGTGGAAGATGATTTCCAGGCCGTCCGCCCCGGGCATATCCGAGGTGGAGGCGGGCAGGTGAAAGCGCGCGCTTCCATCTTTGGGCTGAGCGCTGTAGGGCATATCCAGATGCGTCCCGGCCGCATGATCCTTCCATCGGATGACCGCGTCAAAGCCCAGCACCCTCCGGCGGGCCAGGTTGCTGAGCAGCAGATAGGCCCGGGTATTGCCCACATCGTCATGGGTTATGTCATAAGATACCAACTCTATTGGGCAGCTTAAATCCATCAGCATGATGTTTCTCCTTGGATGGGGAATAACTCTTGCGTCCCATTATACAACATTTGAAAGGAAATTTCTATTTCAAGTTTTAGGGCTTGTTGAAGAGAAAAAGATGTGATATGATAGTTGACGCATAATGATAGCACAATTAGGGTGCCCGAAAGGGTGAAAAGGGAAGCCGGTGAAAAACCGGCGCAGCCCCCGCTACTGTAAGGCGGACGACTCCCCGAAAGCCACTGGATCATATCCGGGAAGGCCGGGGAGAAGGAAGAAGCCGAGCCAGGAGACCTGCCCGAATTGTTCAGCCGCTGTTTCGGTGGGAGACAAACGGCCTCCGTAGCCATATATTGCTGAGCGCGGCGGCCCGGTTCCGAATGGAGCCCGGGCCGTTTGTGTGCATGTCATTAGAAGCACAGCTGGCGGCCATGCCGCGGCAAAAGACGGGAGGAGAACTTTATGGGCAAAAGAATCCTGGGACTTGCGCTGATTTTGATGATGTTGCTCAGCGGAACCGCTTTGGCTTCAGAGAGTGGAGTAACCTTTACCGACGACTTGGACCGCGAGGTTGCGGTATCTGAGCGCCCGGAACGGGTGGCCTGCCTGATCGGCAGTTTTGCGGATATCTGGTATCTGGCCGGCGGGGTGGATCAGATCGTGGCCACGGCCGCGGATACCTGGACCTATTTTGATTTGCCCCTTCGGGAAGACGTGGTGAATCTGGGGGCCACCAAGGAGTTGAGCGTGGAACAGTTGATCGCCTGCGAGCCGGACTTTGTGGTGGCCAGCTGCAACACCGCGCTGAATGTGGAACTTGAGCCGGTGTTTGAGGAAATGGGCCTGAACGTGGCGTATTTTGATGTGAGCACCTTCGACCAATATCTGAAAATGCTGAAAACCTGCACCGAGATCACCGGGTGTCCGGAAAATTACGAGCGCTACGGAACCCAGGTTCAACAGCAGGTGGATCAGGCCATCGCCCGGGCGGATGGTTCCAAGCCCAGCGTGCTGTATATCCGGGCCAGCGGCTCCAGCTGCAAGGTCAAATCCAGCGAGGGCAGCGTGTTGGGCGAAATGTTGGCCGATTTGGATACCGTAAATATCGCGGACAGCGAGACCAGCCTGTTGGAGCAGCTGAGCATGGAGACCATCCTTGCGGCTGATCCGGACTATATTTTTGTGGTGCTTCAGGGCGCGGATCCCTCCAAGGCCCAGTCCATATTGGAGACCACGCTTTTGAACAATCCGGCCTGGGCCTCGTTGAGCGCGGTTCAGGAAGGGCGCTATCACGTCATGGACCCCACCCTTTACAATTTGAAACCCAACGAGAAATGGGGGCAGGCCTATGCGCAGCTGGCGGATATCCTCTACCCCGCGGAGTAGGCGCTGGTTTTATCTGTTGCTTGCCGGCTTGACGCTGGCTGTGGCGGTGCTCAGCCTGATGACCGGAGCGGTCATGGTTTCCCCGGGCGAGGTCATCGCCTCCCTCACGGGCGGGGATTCGGCTTCGGTGGCTTACCGCATCGTGCGGTTTACCCGGCTGCCCCGAACCTGCGCGGCCCTGCTGGCCGGCGCGGCCCTGGCCGTGTCCGGCGCGATTATCCAGACGGTGTTGAATAACCCGTTGGCCTCGCCCGGCGTCATAGGGGTCAATTCCAGCGCCGGGCTGGCGGTGGCGCTGGTATGCGCCATTTCCCCACTTTCCCAGGGCATGACCCCCTTTGTGGCCTTTGTGGGCGCGCTGGTGGGAGTGCTGTTGGTGTTGGGCCTGGCCGAACACACCGGCGCCTCCAGAATGACCGTGGTGTTGGCCGGTGTGGCCATTTCCAACTTATTCAGCGCGGGCATCGATACCGTGGTCACCATAGTGCCCGACGCCCTGAACGGGGTTTCGGATTTCCGCATCGGCGGCTTTTCCAGCGTCACCATGGCGCAGCTGGCCCCGGCGGCGGCGCTGATTTTTGTGAGTCTGGCCTTGGTGTTTTCCCTTTCCCAGCAGATGGACATCCTGGCCCTGGGCAGCGATTCAGCCCATAGCCTGGGCCTATCGGTGCGGCCGGTGCGGTTTTTGCTGTTGGTGTTGGCCGCGGCGCTTTCCGGCGCTTCGGTGAGCTTTTCCGGGCTGCTGAGCTTTGTGGGACTGATTGTGCCCCATGCCATGCGCCGGGTGGTGGGGGAGGACAGCCTGCCGCTGCTGCTGTCTTCCGCCCTGGGCGGGGCGTTTTTTGTAACCCTGTGCGATTTGCTGGCCCGGGTGTTGTTCGCGCCCTACGAGCTTCCGGTGGGCGTGGTGTTGGCCTTTGCGGGCGCTCCCTTCTTCCTGTGGCTTTTGTTTCGTCAGAAAGGGGGCCATCACGCATGATTCAATTAAATGGCCTGACCGCCGGTTATTCGGGCAAGCCGGTGGTGCGGGATATATCGCTGGATTTTTTGCCCGGAGAGGTGCTGGTGCTGTTGGGGCCCAATGGGAGCGGGAAATCCACCTTGCTCAAGGCTGCGCTGGGCCTGCTTCCGCTGATGGGCGGCCAGGTGCTGTATGACGGGGTGGATATACGCAGGATGAACCGGCGGCAGGTGGCCCAAAAGGCCGCGTTTTTGACCCAGAGCCGCAATACCCCCTCCATATTGGCCCTGCGCATGGTGCTGCATGGCCGCTTTCCCTATCTTTCTTATCCCCGGCGCTATGGTGAGCGGGATTACCAAATCGCCCGGGAGGCCATGGAACATACCGGATGCCGCGACTATGAGCACACCAATGTGGGCGAGCTCAGCGGCGGGCAGAGACAGAGTGTGTACCTGGCCATGGCCCTGGCCCAGCAGACCGAGACCGTGTTTATGGACGAGCCCACCACCTACCTGGATATCAGCCGCCAACTGCAAATCATGCAGACCGCCCGCGCGTTGGCCCGGCAGGGTAAAGCGGTGGTGTTGGTTTTGCACGACCTATCCCTGGCGCTTCGGGAGGCGGACCGGCTGGCCGTATGCGAGCAGGGGCGGTTGGTCTTGTGCGGCACCCCGGAAGAGGTCTATGAAAGCGGCGCCCTCGACCGGGCGTTTGAGGTTCGGGTGCATCGAATGGACACACCGCACGGCCCCCAATATTACTGTACGCAGAGTAAGGAGTGAAGCCCATGCCGCATTTTCCGTTGTTCGTAAATTTACAGGGCCAGAGGGCGCTGGTGGTGGGCGGCGGCAAGGTGGCCCTGCGCAAGGTTCAAAAGCTCAGGCCCTATGGCCCGGCCATTTGCCTGGTGGCGCCTCAAATCTGCGATGAGCTGATGAAGATGGACGGGGTGAGCTTGCGCCCCCGGGCCTTTCAGGTGAGCGACCTGCGCCCCAGGCCCGCGTTGGTCATCGCGGCCACGGACGATTTTGAGGTCAACCGGGAAATTGCGGCCCTTTGCAAAAAGCGCCACATTCCGGTGAACGTGGTGGACGATCCCGAAAATTGCAGCTTTCAGTTTCCGGCGCTGGTCCACCGGGGAGAGCTTTCCGCCGGAATCTCCACCGGCGGCGCCAGTCCGGCCGCTGCGGTGTATTTTAAGGAGCGGTTTCAGGCCCTGCTGCCCGAAGGCATAGAGCAGATGCTCGATTGGCTGGAGGAGCAGCGCCCGATATTGAAGCGGGAGATTCCAGAGCAGAGCCGCCGCGCCGCCGCGTTTCGCAGGCTGTTCAGCGCATGCCTGGAGAAGGGGGCGCCTTTGACGGAGCAAGAGGCGGCCCTTTGCCTGGAGGCGGATATCAAGCCGGTGGGCAGCGTGGCCCTGGTGGGGGCGGGCTGCGGCAGGGCGGATCTGATTACGGTTCGGGGATTGGAGCTGTTAAAGCAATGCCAGGCCGTGGTCTACGACGACCTGATCGATCCTGCGCTGTTGGATGCCGCGCCCGAAACCGCCCTGCGCGTCTATATGGGCAAGCGCTCCGGATCCCATTCCGCGCGTCAGGATGAGATCAATCAAAAGCTCATCGAGCTGGCCCGGATGGGCTATCGGGTGGTGCGGCTCAAGGGCGGCGATCCCTATCTGTTCGGCCGGGGCGGCGAGGAGATGCTGGCCCTGAAAGCGGCGGGCGTTCCCTGTCAGGAGGTTCCGGGCATCTGTTCGCCCATTGGGATTTCGGCCGAGGCCGGCATCCCGGTGACCCATCGTGGACTGAGCCGCAGCCTGCACATTGTGACCGCCCATACCAGCGACACCCCCGACGGACTGCCCAGGGATTTTGACGCCCTGGCCGCGTTGGACGGCACATTGGTATTTTTGATGGGCTTGGAACAGTTGCCCCGGATTGTCAGCCGGTTGATGGCCGCGGGCAAAGGGGGAGAGACCCCGGCGGCCGTGTTGTCGGGCGGAAACTCGACCCATCCCGCCCAGGTGCGCGCCCCGCTTTCCGAAATTGAGGAGGCGGTCCGGCGCTCCGGGGTATCCGCTCCGGCCATCATCCTGGTGGGCCGGGTGGCCGGGCTGAATTTAAACGACTGAGGCGCGGTTTTTCGCCGCAAGGCGCCATTTGGACCGGCCGGGTGAAGTCGCGACAGGATATTGTGGAAATTGAAAAGATGATGCTTCCTTTATAGGCTGGGCATTCCATTCAGGACAAACCGCCGCATAGCCGCGGTTGATGATAGGAGGAGAGTTTTATGGGTAAAAAAATTCTGGGACTGATGCTGGCGCTGATGCTGCTGGTGGGCGGAGCGGTTATGGCTGAGGAGGCCACCACGGTTACCGATGGCATGGGCCGGGAGGTGTCCTTGACCAAGACGCCGGAAACCGTGGTTTCCCTGACCCCGGCGAATACCGAAATTCTGTACGCGCTGGGCCTGGGCGACAAGGTGGTCGGGGTGGATTCTTACAGCAATTATCCGGAAGAGGCCGCCTCGAACACGATTGTGGGCGACTATTCGGGCCCCAATGTGGAGCTGATTACCTCGCTGAAGCCCGACGTGGTGTTCGCGGGCAACAGCCTTCAGCAGGAGGTCATCGATCAGCTCACCGATCTGGGCATGACCGTGGTTTGCAACGACCCCACCCTCTATGAGGATATTTACGGGGGCATCGAGCTCATCGCCCAGGTCATGGGGGTGGATGCCTCGGAAGTAACCGGGCCCATGCGCGCCAAGGAAGAGGAGATTGCCGCCAAAGTTGAAGGGGCTTCCAAGGTCAAGGTCTATTTTGCCCTTTCCTTTGGGGAATACGGGGATTACACCTGCGGCCCGAACACCTTTGTGGACAGCATGATTACCATGGCTGGCGGCGAAAACGTGGCCGCGGACACCGAGGTTTCCTGGCCCCAGTACAGCCTGGAGCAGCTGGTGAGCAAGGATCCGGATGTGATTTTGGTTTCCGGAGATCAATCCATGGTGGATGCCTTCATGACCACCGAGACCTATAAGGAGCTGCGGGCGGTCAAGGAGGGCAAGGTGTTCGCGGTGGACGCGGATACCTCCAACCGGCCGGGGCCGCGCATCGTGGAGGCGCTGGAGCAAATCGCCAAGGCGCTGCATCCCGAGGTATTTGAATAAACGCATTGGCTGCCCGGCGGGCGTGCGCTCGCCGGGCGTTCTTGTTGAACCGATATGGGGAGAGGATTGCTGTGGAAGAAGAGCGCAGGGCGCGCCGGGTACAGACTTCGGCCGCGCTTTTGATATTGGGCATATTGTCGGTTGTGGCGCTGATGGTGGGGTGCGCGGTGGGCAGTGCGGCCATTCCCCTGGATCAGGTGGCGCGCACCCTGATGGACCGGATCATGTCCCGAGAAGTTCAGGACGAAACCAACGCGCTGATTATTTTCGGCATTCGTCTGCCCAGGGCGCTTTTGTCCTTTTCGGTGGGGGCCGCGCTGTCGGTGAGCGGGGCCTGCATGCAGGGGCTGTTTAAAAATTCCATGGCCGATCCGCACATCCTCGGGGTTTCCTCCGGGGCGGCCCTGGGCGCGGCCCTGGCCATGATTTTGGGTTGGCAGAGCACGGCCCTGGGTTTGGGCGCCGTCACCTTGGCTGCCTTCATGGGGGGCGCGCTCAGCGTGGTGCTGGTGGTCAATTTGGCCCGGGTGCGCGGCCGGACCTCCACCATAAGTCTGCTGCTGGCCGGCGTGGCGGTGAGCGCCTTTTTGTCGGCGCTGATGTCCGGCTTGATGCTGCTCAATCGGGATAAGCTGGAAAATGTCTACCTTTGGACCATGGGCAGCTTTACCTCGTCCAGCTGGAACAAGGTCTGGTGCTGCCTGCCGGTTACGGTGCTGGGCGCCATAGCCCTGAGGGCCTATGCCCGGGATTTGAACGCCATGCTCATGGGCGAGGAAGAGGCCCGAAGCCTGGGCGTAGCGGTGGAGCGAGTGCGGCTGGTGGTGCTGGCGCTATGCACGGTGCTCACGGCCACCGCGGTTTCGGTGAGCGGGGTCATCGGATTTGTGGGGCTCATGGTGCCCCACGCGGTGCGCATGATGGTGGGCCCGGATCACCGGAGCCTGATTCCGGTGAGCGTGGTGGCCGGCGGCTTGTATCTTTTGATCATCGATACCCTGGCCCGCACCGTGGCCATGCCCATAGAGATTCCGGTGGGCGTGCTGACCTCGGTGGTGGGCGGGCCGTTCTTCCTGTATCTGATGCGCAAGAGCAGAACCGAGGAATAGGAGGGAAGGTCATGGAGATTTGGGTAGACAAGCTTTGCTTTGGGTATCCCGGCCGTCCGGTAATTGAAGATTTGGACGCGCAGTTCGCCTCGGGCCGCCTGAGCGGGATTATCGGCCCCAACGGTTCGGGCAAGACCACTTTGATCCGGCTGATGAGCGGGGCGATCAAACCGGTTTCGGGCCGGATTCTGTTGGATAAACAGCCGGTGGGCGATCTCAAGGGGCGCGCGCTGGCCCGGAAAATCGCCGTGGTGCCCCAGAAATCCCATTTGGGCTTTGATTTTTCGGTGCTGGACGTGGTGCTCATGGGCCGGCAGCCCTATATCAGCCGTTTTTCCCGGGAAAAGGCCGGAGATTTGGAGATGGCCCGGGCGGCCATGCGCATGACCGGGGTGGAACATCTGGAAAAGCGTTCGGTCACCGCCCTCAGCGGGGGTGAATGGCAGCGGGTCATCATCGCCAGAGCCCTTTGTCAGGCGACGCCGGTGATGCTGATGGACGAGCCCATTTCCAGTTTGGATATCCGGCATCAATTGGAGGTGTTGGCCCTGGCCAGGCGATTGGCCCATGAAAAGAAGGCGTGCGTGGTGTGCGTGTTGCACGATTTAAACCTGGCCGCCAATTATTGCGATGAGCTTCTGCTCATGAGTGAAGGGAAAAAGGTGGCCCAAGGCACTCCGGAGCAGGTGATTACCGGGGAAATACTGCGCGAGGTTTACGGCATTGAAGCCGAAATTTTGAAGGATAAGTTTGGCCTGGCGGTGCGCCCGGACTATCAAAAACAAGACTAAAATATTACGAATATATTTCGAAATGGCGCGATAAATCAGAAAAAAGCCCACGGATTTCGAAAAAAGGTCCACAAATCGGCCGTGTTTGGAATGAAAATGCGAATATATTTCGAAGATATGACAAAATGATTGCAAAATGATTTGATTTCCGCTATAATAAAGACAGTTGCCGGGCAAACCGGCGCTGTTAGCGGAAAGGATGTTTGCATGAAGCGTGGATTGTGTGTGCTCTTGCTCCTGATGGTGGTGTTGCTGCCGGGCGTGGGCCTTACCGAGGATGAGGATACCATGATGCTGGCCAAGACCCTGTACACCTTGGCGGGAGATCAGGACTATCAAACCAAGCTGATGGTGGGCAGCGTCATCATGAACCGGGTGGACAGCGTGTGGTTCCCCGATGATCTGGAAAAGGTTCTCAATCAACCCCATCAGTTCGCTCGCGGAAACCGGTATGATGAGGAAAGCCTGAGCGCGGCGCGGGCGCTCATGATGGGCGAACGCAGCCTGCCGGAGGATGTGCTGTATTTGCGGGTCGATCAAGGCGAGGACGAATGGGAAGGACGGCCGCTGTATAAGCGGGCGGGCGGATATGCGTTTTATCGGGAGATTCGCACGACGGCGGCGGATGAAACTTAGAAATATGGAAAATTCGGGCGGGAGCGTCTCACAAAGAGGGATGCGCCCGCCCTTTCTTTGGCCTCATTAAGAGTTTACGAAGAGTTGGCTGTGCAATTCGTCCAAATGTGCTATACTCAGGTCACTGGCGCAATTTTTCCGCTGTTTGGGCATGAAACAAACGCGTTTCCCCATAGAAATGAAAGACGGAACAGATAGAAATGCGATGAAGAGGGTGTTTAGGTGACGGGGCTCAAAAAGAATACCATGCGCACCACCTTGGCCGTTACCATCTTGGTATTTCTCAGCAAGGCGGGCGGCTTTATTCGGGAGATGATCACGGCCGCTTACTTTGGAACCACCATGGAGAACGACGCCTATGTGGCGGCCTATGGGTTGTTCAATATACCGGTGTTGCTGTTCAATTCATGTATCACCTCGACGCTGGTGCCGCTTTATATGGAGGCGCTTCATAATATAAGCGAAAAGAGGGCCAACCGGTTTGCCAGCAATGCCATGAACCTTTCGGCGCTGGCCTCGATTGTGGTCAGCATCATCATGTATGCCCTGGCCTATCCGTTGACCAAATTGGTCTATCCGGGATTTGAACTTGAGGCGCAAAATCTTACCGCCCAATTGACCCAGATCATGATGCCGGGCCTGGCCTTCTTTGTGGTAACCATCGTGATTTCCACGGTGCTCAATGCCCGGGAGCGGTATATGGCCGCCCAGCTTACCGGTTTTCCGCTGAGTATTTCCCTCATCGTCGCCGCGGTGGTGTTTTCCGGCAGCATGGGCATTCAGGCCGTGGCCTTCGGCGTGGTGGCCGCGGGCATTCTGCAAATTGTGGTATTGGCCCCGTTTTTGAGCAAATTCTTCAAATACAGTTTTTATATCAATCTGCGCGACAAGCGCGTACATCGGATGTTGACCTTGGCCGTACCCGCGATTATCACCATGTCGGTCAACGAGATCAATCACATGGTGGATCGTTCGCTGGCCAGCGGGCTCAGTGCCGGGGATATGTCGGCCATGAATTATGCCTTTCGCCTGGTCACCTTTGTGTTGGGTGTGCTGCTGGTTCCCCTGACCACCATCATGTTTTCCAAGATGAGCGAGCGCGCGGTGGATCATGACAAAAAGGGGATTATCGCCATCGTCAAGCAATGCACCGAGGTCATTGCCCTGGCCATACTGCCCATTGTGGTTGTGGCCATCACCCAGAGTTCGGATGTCATCCGGCTGGCCTATAAGCGGGGCGCCTTTGACGAGAGCTCGGTGAGCCGGACCGCCATTGCCTTTGCCTTTTATATGGTGGGCGTGTTGGGCTTCGGGCTTCGGGATCTGTTCAACCGGGCCTTCCACTCGCTGCAAGATACCCGAACCCCCATGGCAGTGGCCATGGGTTCGGTGATTGTGAATGTTGTGCTTAACCTTATCCTGGTGAACGTCATGGGCATGGGCGGATTGGCCCTGGCCACTTCCATCGCGGGCATAGCCAGTGCGGTGGTTCTGCTCATCATATTAAGGCAAAGGCTGGGCCGGATGGGCGTGACGGATATTTTGGAACAGCTGCTCAAGATCGGCATTTCCGGGGTGCTGTGCGCGCTGTGCTGCGTGATGTTGGGCGGAATGTTGCCAGCGGCCCAGACCGCGCTTCAGTCCTTTGTGCGGCTGGTGGTGGTGACCGGGTGCAGCCTGATCGTCTATATCGGCTCGGTGATCGTGTTGAGGGTGCGCCAGGTGGATGTGCTGGTGAGCATGATCCGGCCCGCCAAAAAGACCAAAGGCAAATAATTTTTCATAAAACCGCCATGCAAACGGAGCTTCCTTTGCGCGGCGGTTTTTGGTTAATATGCCATTTGAGTATGCTGAAGTATGAAATATGAGCATTGGACATAAGAAAATAGGTGCATTACAATATAAGCGTCGCCGGAGGTCGAGAGATCCGGAGCGGCGCTTATATTTTGTTTTTTAGAGGTGAGGCGGGCATCATGACATTGGTGGAGGCGGGCAGGAAATACAGCGTGCCCATGAATACCCTGAAACGGTATATCGCCTGGGGATTTATTCGGCCGCAGGGCCCGGAGGAGTACCGGGACGAGGATTTCGAGCGCCTGGGTTTGGTGGATGCCCTTTTGAACGCGGGCTTTTCGCCCATGGAAACGAATCGGTATCTCATGCTTGACGGGCGCCGGGCGGCCGCTGAGGAGCAAATGGTCATGCTGAACGCGAAGCGCAAGGCGCTGCTAGACGAGATCCACCAAAAGCAACAGGCGTTGGATCATTTGGATTTTATCATCTGGGACAAGCGAAAGCCGGGCAAAAAGTGTTGATGTTCGGTTCGTGATAATTTTAGTAGGCGCAATAATTTTGAGGAGGCTATAGCCATGAAGTATCTGAATGAAGGACAATTTGAAAAAGAGAATGTATTCGGAAAGGGCGCGCCCAATGACGCCTATGCGCGGTATTTTATCGGGCGTTCCTATCTGAATCCCCTGACGGCGCCGGAGGCGGGCATTCTGCTGTCCAATGTGACCTTTGAACCGGGATGCCGGAACAATTGGCATATTCACCGTGCGCAAAGCGGCGGCGGACAGATTATCATTTGCACTGCCGGAGAGGGTTGGTATCAGGAAGAGGGAAAGCCGGCGGTCAGCCTGGTGCCGGGCACGGTCATCGCCATCGGGGCCAACGTGAAACACTGGCATGGGGCAAAGGCGGACTCCTGGTTCAGCCACATTGCCATGGAAGTTCCGGGCGAAGGCGCCTCGACGGAGTGGTTGGAGCCTGTGGACGATCAGGCGTATGAAAAACTGGAACGCCGGGCGTGACGGGTGGAAAATGGGAAAGGAAACGGATCTTGCCGGAAAAAGCGGCGTGCTCATGTTTTCAAATCCGGATTTGAAGCGCTTAATCGTTCCCCTTTTTCTGGAGCAATTGCTCGTCGCCCTGGTGGGCATCGCGGACGTCTTTGTGGTGGGCTTTGTGGGCGAGGCTGCGGTATCCGGGGTTTCGCTGGTCAATGCCTTTAACACCATCTTTATTAACCTGTTCACCGCGCTGGCCGCGGGGGGCGCGGTGGTCATCAGCCAGTATATCGGCAGGCGGGAAAACGAGCGGGCAGGGGCGGCGGCGACGCAGCTCCTGACCGCCTCAGCCCTGTTTTCCGTGGCAATTTCCGTAGTAATACTTTCGGCTAACAGATCTCTTATGCGGCTGATGTTTGGAAAGGTGGAGGAGGAGGTTATGCAGGCCTGCGTAACCTATCTGCGAATTTCCGCCTATTCCTATCCAGCTTTGGCGGTTTACAACGCGGGCGCGGCCCTCTATCGCAGCTTCGGAAAGACCAGCACCACCATGTACGTCTCCATCGTGGCCAATATCATCAATGTGGTGGGCAACTGCGCCGGCGTCTTTGCCCTGCATGCCGGAGTGGCGGGGGTGGCCTGGCCCTCTTTGATCTCCAGATATTTTTCCGCTGTGGTCATCACGGTTTTATGCTTTTCCGGTAAAAACCCCGTGCGCTATTTAAAACAATGGATTTTTCGCCTGGACGGGGCGTTGCAGCGCAGAATTTTGCGGATCGCCCTGCCCAATGGGGTGGAAAGCGGCGTCTTTCAGCTGGTGAAGGTGGCGCTTTCCAGCGTGGCCGCCCTGTTCGGCACCTATCAAATTGCGGCCAACGGGGTGGCCCAGAGCCTATGGAGCATGGCGGCGCTGGTATCCGTGGCCATGGGGCCGGTGTTCATCACGGTGATTGGCCAGTGTATGGGTGCCGGAGAGGTTGAGCAGGCCGGCCTGTATTTTATCAAGCTGCTCAGGATAACCCTGATCTTTTCGGCCGTTTGGAACGGGCTGATCTTCGCGGCCACCCCGGTCTTTGTGTCCTTCTCCGCCCTGGCCGGGGAGACCCGGCGGCTGACCATTCTGCTGGTCTTGGTTCACAATATTTTCAATACCGTGGCCTTCCCCTTTGCCGATCCCCTGGGAAAGGGCCTGCGGGCAACCGGGGATGTGAACTTCACCACTGCGGTTTCGCTGATAACCACTTTGGGCGTGAGGCTGATCTTTTCCGTTCTGTTCGGCGTCTGTATGAACTTGGGCGTGATGGGGCTTGCGTACGCCATGTGCCTGGATTGGACCATCCGGGGCGCCATTTTCTGGCGGCGCTTCAGGCAGGGAAAATGGAGGCAGTTAAAGGTTATTTAGCCGGGGCAAAAGGAGGTGTAATTTCCTGGGCGCGTTTTGAATCCCGCAAATGAGTTTTAAGATGGTTGTAAAGGAGGTTATACCATGAAAAAGTTTTTGAGCGTCTTGTGCTGCCTTTGCCTTTTGTCCGGCTTTACGGCCAACGGCGAGCAGGCGCGGCAGGAGAACGGCGGGCAGAGCCAACCGCAGACGGCGGCGGGCGATTCGCCCATGGTGTACATGACCAGCGACATAAGTCCCGAGGGGTTGCAGGCGGTGTATGAGGCCCTGGGCGCCTCGCCTTCCGGGAAGATTGTCATCAAGCTCAGCACCGGCGAACCGGGCAGCAACTATCTTCGAACCGATCTGATCGGCGATTTTGTGCAATCCTTTGAGAATCCCACCATCGTGGAATGCAACACCGCCTACGGCGGTTCCCGGGCCAATACCGCCATGCACTATCAGGTGGCGGAGGATCATGGCTACACCGCCATTGCCCATGTGGATATCATGGATGAGGACGGTTCCATGACTCTGCCGGTGACGGACGGGGACAACCTGACCGAAAACTATGTGGGCGCTCATTTCGCGAATTACGATTACTACATTGTGCTCTCCCATTTCAAGGGCCATTCCATGGCGGGCTATGGCGGGGCCATTAAGAACATCTCCATAGGCATCGCCTCCAGCCAGGGCAAGTCGCACATTCACAGCGGCGGAACAGGCGGCAGCATGTGGGGCGGCGATCAGGACGCCTTCCTGGAATCCATGGCCGAGGCCGGCAAGTCGGTGGTGGATTACCTTCAGGGCAACATCCTGTACATCAATGTGATGAACCGGCTGTCCGTGGATTGCGATTGCGACGGAAGCCCGGCCGAACCGGATATGCACGATATCGGTATCCTGGCCTCCTTTGACCCGGTGGCCTTGGATCAGGCCTGCATAGACCTGGTGTATCAGGCCGAGGACGGCGGTTCTTTGATTCAGCGCATTGAGTCCCGCAATGGGCTGCACACCTTGGAACAGGCGGAGAAGATCGGCCTGGGCAGCCGTAGCTATAGCCTGGTCAGCGTTGATGAATGACCCCGCGGAAAAGCGCGCGGATAGAGGGAGGTGGAGGCAGTGCTGAGAAGGGAGCTCATCTATCTTTGGTATTATTTCAGCGTTCAGCTTGAGCAGATTTTTCCCTATTGGATCGCAGGCATGGTCATTGGCTCCGCCATATCCGTTTTTCTGAAGGGAAAAATCCATGACGCGTTCCGCAGCCTGGGGGAAAAAAGGCTGGGCGTGCTGGGCATTGCGGTGGCCAGCGCCCTGGGGATTGCCTCGCCGCTGTGCATGTATGGAACGATTCCCATCGCCGCCTCCTTCTCCAAAGGGGGAATCAAGGACGACTGGCTGGCCGCCTTTATGATGAGCTCCATTTTATTAAATCCCCAGCTCATCATTTACAGCGCCGCCTTGGGGCAGACTGCGCTGTTGATCCGGGTGATTGCCTGCTTTCTGTGCGGAACGGGCGCCGGGCTGCTGGTTCGGTTCTTTTTTAAAAACCAATCCTTTTTTCGCTTAACCGGTTTTGAAGAGCCCAAGAACCGCGATACCGATCCCAATATTGCGCTGCGCTTTTTAAAAAATTTGGTCCGGAATTTTAAAGCCACCGGATTGTACTTTTTTACCGGCGTCCTGCTGTCCGCGCTGTTTCAGCGGTATGTGCCGGCCGAGGCCATGACCGCGCTGTTTGGGGGCAACGAGGCCCTGGGCATCCTGATGGCCGCCACCATTGGGGTGCCGCTTTATGCCTGTGGGGGCGGAACCATTCCCCTTTTGCAGGGGTGGCTCATGGACGGCATGAGCATGGGCAGCGCCGCGGCCTTCATGGTCACTGGCCCGGCCACCAAGATCACCAATCTGGGCGCGCTAAAAATTGTGCTGGGCCTTAAAAATTTTATTCTGTATCTGGCATATGTCATGCTCTTTTCGCTTTTGACCGGCTATATCGTAAATTGGATCGTGTAGAGACAGAAAAGGGTTCGCTGCTTTGTTGCAACGAACCCCCAGAGCATTGACAAACCTATTCTCCTCATTTGGGGATGCATGAAGGGGCCGCAGCCCCTTCATATTCAATCCGCAGCGGCGGCATGTACGCCGCGAGGAGCGGCCCAAGTGGCCGCTTCCTCTATCATTTT
>DVJW01000032.1 GCA_018716505.1 Candidatus Faecaligallichristensenella faecipullorum
CGACGGCGCCGGAATCGAGCGGATGCTGGTCACTGCATGCACGGTGGAGGGAACCGATTGGACCTTCCTCAATATCGCCCGGCTCAACGATATGGAGAAGCAGCAGGCTCAAATGCTGCGTTATATCCTGATGCTCAGCCTGATGATTCTGTTGGCGGTTACCTTGATCAGCGCGCTGTTTACCTTTCGGATGCTCCGGCCCATCCGCGCCCTGGAGCGGTACTTTTTAACGGCCCAGCCGGGCGACGCCCAAATTCCGGAAGGGCTGGTTCCGGTCAATGAGTTCAGCGCCCTGGCTTATGCCTTTTCCGGAGCGCTGAAGCGGATTGAACAATTGACAAACGCGGTCAGGGATCGGGAGCGGGCCCAGTTGATCTTGAAAAACCGGAAAAACGAGGCGGAAATTATCGCCTTGCAGTCCCAAATGGATTCCCATTTGATTTACAATATCTTTGCCGCCATGAAGCTGCTTTTGCGCTCCGGGGACATGAAAACCTTGGCCACCATGTTGGACGCTTCCGGGGATTTTTTGCGAAACGGGCTGGTGCATGGCGGCTATGACGTGAGCATGGAGCAGGAGCTCAAGCATGTAAAGGCCTATGTACAGCTGCAAAAAGTGCGCTATGGGCCCAGGCTGAAGGTGGAGTTTGAAGCCATGGATCCCGAGCTCAACCGGGCCCTGGTGCCCCAGTATCTGCTGCAGCCCATTTTTGAAAACGCCATTGTGCACGGCATGCCGCCCAAGCAGACTTTGCATATCCGCATGAGCGGTCGCGTTGAGGGGCGGAATATGGTGTTTGAGGTGGAAAACGACGGACTGCCCATTGAGGAGGCGGACTGCGAGCGGATCAATCATTCGCTCAACCGGGATCAGGCGGGCGCGCATATTGGGCTGGCCAATATTCAAGAGCGCATCCGGCTGAGATACGGCGCGGCCTATGGGCTTTGCCTGACCAGCCGCGATGGGCGCACCTGCGTCAGCATTCATTTACCCAGGGAAGGGGGAGCGCATGATGTACAGCCTGATGATTGTGGAAGACGAGATCCTGATTCGCCAGGGCCTGGAAAAGGCCTTTGATTGGGCAGAATTGGGGTTTTCACTGGATGCGCTGATGGAAGATGGCTATGAGGCGCTGGATTATCTGAAAAAGAATCCGGTGGATGTGATTTTGTCGGATATCAAGATGCCCGGCATGGATGGGTTGGAAATGATGCGCCGCATACGGGGAATTGGCCGGGATATCGAGGTGGTGTTCCTGACCGGATACGCGGATTTTTCTTATATTAAACAGGCCATGAGCGGCCAGGCGTTTGAGTATATCCTCAAACTGGATTTGCTCACCGAGGTGGAACCGGTGTTCCGGCGGCTTAAAAATCATCTGGATCAAAAGCGCGCCCTGGCCTGCTTTCAGGGCCAGGCCCAGGAGATCGTTCAGCTCATGGACAATCCGGGCGCGGTGCAGCAGGCGCAGCGCTATGTGCTGGCCCATTTTATGGAAAATTTGCGCATGGAAGAGGTGGCCCGGCGGTTTTATATGAGCCCGGCCCATTTTTCCAGAATGTATAAGCAGGCCACGGGTCACAGTTTTTCCGATCATGTCAAAGAGCTTCGATTGGGATGGGCCTATAAAATGTTGGGCGAAACCGATCTATTGGTTCAGGATATCGCCCGAAGCGCGGGCTATGCGGATATGAAGCATTTTACCCAGATCTTTAAGGAGCGCTATGGGGTGCCGCCGTCCTGGGTGCGGGAGGGACGGTGTTCCTCATAAGAAAAGGGAAGGCTTTCTTCATTGAGAGCCTTCCCTTTTCACATGGCTTTCTTTACAGGGCAATCGGGGAACCGTTCATCTGATCGATGATGGCGCAGCCCGCGCTGGTGCCGATTCGGGTGGCCCCGGCGCGCACCATGGCCAGCGCGGATTCCAGATCCCGGATGCCGCCCGCGGCCTTGACCTGGATCAAATCGCCCACCATGGATTTCATCAGCCGCACATCGGCCTCGGTGGCCCCGCCCGTGCCGAATCCGGTGGAGGTCTTGATAAAGTCCGGGCGCACCTTGAGCGCGATTTCGCACAGCCTTTTCTTTTCATCTTCGGTCAGATAGCAGTTTTCAAAGATCACCTTGATGGTGCGCTGATGCTCGCGGCAGACCGAGACGATGGAGCGCATTTCGTCCTCAATATAGGCGAGGTTTCCGCTCTTGAGCTCGCCGATGTTGATCACATAATCGATCTCGTCCGCGCCCTCCTTAATGGCCTGCTGGGTCTCAAAGACCTTGCTGGCGATGGTGGTCTGGCCCAGGCAGAAGCCGATGGCCGCGCCCACCAATACGTCGCTGCCGCGCAGGAATTCCTTGCATTTGAGTACCGGAGCCGAGTTGATGGCCACCATTTTGAAATGATATTCCGCGCTCTTTTGGCAAAACGCGCGGAAGTCTTCGGTGGAGGCGTAAGGCTTGAGCAGAGTTTGGTCGATCATCTTGGCCATATCTTTGGGGGTTATCTGGGTCATGGGAATTCATCCTTTCCTTGGTTCTATAGTTCGCGATAGAGTGCATGCAGCGCCGGTATGGCCTTGGGGTACAGGTTCGCGCAATGGGCGTAGGCGCGATGACGCTCCGGATCGGGGGACAGGGTCTCCCGCTTGGTCAGGGCGCGCTCCGCAGTTTGAGCCATGGAGGGGAATAGCCCCACCCCATGCCCGGCCACAATGGCCGCGCCCCAGGAACCGGTGTCCGAGGCGTCCAAGGTGGTGTAGCGAAGGTTCAAAATGTCGGCCTTGATCTGGGTGTAGAGGCGGCTCTTGGCCCCGCCGCCGATGCAATAGACCTCATCGAGGCAGAGCGCGGTGTTTTGGGAGAGTATCCGGTAGTATTGCAGGTATTCATAGCCAATGCTTTCCAGCACCGCCCGGTAGAGGTGGGCGCGCCCATGGCGCATGGTGAGTCCCAGGAAACTGCCGCGCACATCCGGGTCGTTGGGGCAGACCCGGCCGCTGAAGTGGGGGATGAACAGCAAGGATTCGCTGCCGGGCGGCAGAGATTCGGCTTCTTTGGCCAGGGCGTCATAGCTGACGTTGGGGTCTGTGCCGGCCAGGATGTCCCGAATCCAGCGCACACACAGCCCGCCCCCGTTGATGTAGGCCAGGGGAATCCAGAGGTCGGGCAATATGGAGCGGGCGTAGAGCAAGGTGCGGTGCTGGACATCCGGGGCGTATGCCCGGGTGCAGCAGGAGAATACCGAGGCGGTTCCGGCCACGTCAAAGGCCAGGCCGGGGCGCACAATGCCCGCGCCCAACGAGGTGGCGGCCTGATCGCCCGCCCCCGCGCACACCGGGGTGCCGGCCTTTAACCCGCACTGGGCGGCCGATGTGGGGGTAAGGTGTCCGACAATCTTCCAGGGCGAAACGATTTCCGGCAGCTTGTCCGGTCTCACATCAAATTCTCTGAGCAATTCCTCCGACCATTTCAGCGCCTGAATGTCGGCAAATCCCGAAAAATGCAGGCAGGTATGGTCGATATAGGCCTCATCGGCCGAAAGACCGCACATGCGGCCGCAGATATAGGTGCTGGGCAGCACGAACTTTCGGATTTGTTTGTAGATTTCCGGCCGCTCGTTTTTCCACCAAAGGATCTTGGGGCCGTGGGCATAGGTCACCGGTCCCCCGGTGATGCGGGTGACCTGATCGCCCGCCTGGGCCTTCATCCGGGCGATTTCGCCCTCGCATTGGGTGTCCAACCAGGAATCATAAGGGGTTACGGCCTGAAACTGCTGGTCTATGCCCATGATGCCGGCCATTTGGCCGTCCATGCCCACGGCCGCCACGCTTTCCGGGGGAATGCCGCTTTTTTCCATTTTTTTCCATGACTTCGCTTATGGTGCGCATCACCGAGCTATATAATTCGTCCGGATCCTGTTCCACCCGGCCCGGACCGGGCATGATGAGGTTGGAGGCCTCAAAGGCCGAGTTCACCAAATGTCCTTCCTGGGTATAAAGGCAGGTCTTGGTGCCCTGGGTTCCCAAATCAATGCCAATCAAGTAGGTACACATAGGCCTCATTCCTCTAAACGATCCACTTCAATATTGAGCAGCCGGGCGAAGGTCATGAGCTCCTCCTCGCAATCCCCATAAACCCCGTGGATGTGGTTGCAGGGGAAGCGGCTCAGGAAGTTTTCCGGGGCGGCCTTCAGCCGGGCAAAGGCGATGGGCCACTGGGGCGTGGTCAAATTGCCCAGGGCTTCCATCTTTTCCCGGTCAAACTGCACCAGCTCCGCGGGCACGATGGTCAGCCGGTAGCGGCCGTTTTTCCGGGCCAGCCGGGCCAGGGTGACCTTTCCGGGCGCGGCGAAGTGATGCACGCTGGCGCCGCCCGCCGGGTAATCACCGGTTTCCGGGAGCAAGGAGACCTGGCGCATGTTCTCCAAAGGATCCTCGGAAGCGCCCGCGAAATAGGTGGCGTGGGTGCCGGAGTTGGAGAAGAACCAGACGTCGTTTTCCGCGTCGTAATGGCGCACATCACAGAACAGCACCGGCTGCCCGGTGATGAGTTTAAAGATCTGCATGGTCAGCGCGCCGTCCATATCGGCCTCGGTGGCGGCCACGATGGGCTCCTTGGGGCCGTCCCAGTCGTAGGGATCGTTGAGAAAGGCCTCGGCCAAATCCATGGTGCAGTAATATTCGGTCAGGTCGCCGTGGGCCTTGATGCCGATAAAATCCAGCCCGCGCTGGGCGATAATGTCCTTTAAGCCGTAGTAAGAACGGATTTGGGTGCGCAGCTTGTCCGGGGTCAGCACCGAGCCGTCGTAGCCCACCTTCCGGCAGTTTTGCTCAAGCCACTGAAGGGCATGTTCCACTTTGTCCGCGCCGGCCTGTTCCCCGGCGCGCACGATGTCTTGCTGCTCGATATTTTCCACATCCACCCCAAACAAACGCTGCCATTCGTCCAGATTGGCTGTGGCCGTGTACATGCCCAGGGGCCGTCCGCCAAAGTTGCCGAAGGTCATGCCCCGCAGCCGGTTGATGGCTGCGGCCGCGCGCAGAAAGCGGGTTACCTTGCTCAGCACTTTTTCGTCGTGGATGGAGCCCCAGATGCGCCCATAGGGCCGGTTCAGCTGATCCAGCGTTCCGGCCGCAGCCAACATGCCCACCATGCCGCACTGGGAGGGGTGCAGGTTGCAGAACAACAGGAAGGGGCCGGGCGCGATGGCCGTGGCCACCGCGGTATATTGGGGATAGCACCAGATGGAGTAGTTGATTAAGGTGACCTCTACCCCCTGGGTTCGCAGGCGTTTGGCCTCCTCTTTGGCTATGGTATTGCTGTGAATGGGGCCGCTGCCAGCCACCACCTCGAATTGGCCGGTGGCCTGCAGGGCTTCCACGATATCCTGCTGATATTTGCTGGTAATGGGGAAGTAGGCCTCATGCAGGTGTTCCCTGCCGTCGGACATGGTAAGCACGCCCACTTTGATCTTTTTCATGTGTTTACCCCCTCTCGTTCAGATTGGAGCGAATAAAGTTCAGTGCGAAAGCGGCCTCCTGATCCATGAACGCCTCGCCGCCCTGGTTTGAAAGATCGCGCCAGACCCGGATATCCGAACCCACCTGGCCGCCCATGCGCAGGAAGGGCTCCATCACGATGGCGCCTTCATAGCGCGCGGCCTTCAGCGCGTCCAGAATTTCGTCCCAGGGCATGCGTCCCCGGCCCGGCACCCGGCGGTTGGTTTCGCCGATATGGAAATGGCCGATATACCCCTGGGCGCCCTGTATGGCCGCGCCAATGCTGTCTTCCTCAATGTTCATATGGAAGGCGTCCAAGAGCAGCTTGACGTTGGGGCTGCCCACCTGGTCCACAAAGCGCATGCCCTCCCGCGCGGTGTTGAGCAGGAACTGTTCAAAGCGGTTGACCACTTCCATGCACAGGGTTACCCCGGTATCCCCGGCCGTTTTGGCGGCCTCGCGCACCGAAGATACGCTCAAATCCCACCATTTGGATTTATCGGTAATGGGCTGGGCGGGTTGAGCCGGCCAGCAGCCGTACAGAATGCCGCCCAGGGTTCGTCCGCCCATCTCATACATGGCCCGCAACATGCGCTGAACGTAGTCGATGCCGGCTTGGCGCACGGAGGAATCCTCGCTGGCCATGTCGTATGGACGGGGCAGGCCGATGCAATAGGTCAGCTCAATGCCCGCGTCCCGGGCGGCTTTGGATAGATCCTTGCGCTGCCCGGCGCTCATTTCCAGAATGGCCCCGGCGTTGATTTCCAATACGTCAAATCCCATGCGGGACACCTTTTCCACATATTGGAAGAAGTCGGCCGCCCATTCCTGTTCCCAGAATGCATAATAGATGCCAATCTTGTTGTTCACAAAACCGCCCTCCATTCCATGGATCAAAATTCAATTACGGATTTCAGCCCTTCGGCCTGGGCGGTACGCTCAAAGGCTTCGCCGATTCGGTCGATGGGGTAGCGATGGGTGAGGAGCCGGTCCAAATCGATGACCCCGGCCTCCACCAGATGCAGGCATTTGCGGTATTGCCTCAGGCTGGCCCGGCTGGTTCCGGTGACCAGAAGTTGCTTATAGTGGATCAGGTTGCTGTTTAAGGGAACCAGTTCCCGTCCCGCCGGCAGCCCGCCGAAGAAGCATACCCGGCCGCCCAGGGCCATGAGCTCGAAACAGGCGGATTGGGCAGCCGGAGAGGGGCAGGCGGTTACGCACACATTGAGCCCCTTGCCCTGGGTGGTATCCAGGACGAATGCCTTTAGATCCTGGCCCGAGTAGGGGATGACATTGGGCAAAACATCGGTCAGCAGGCGAAGGCGCTCGGCGGAAAGGTCGTTTACCATGACCTTCGAGGCCCCGGCCATAAGCGCCAACATGGCGTGCATGGCCCCGATGGGGCCGGAACCGATGATCAGCACCGCGTCGCCCGGCTCCACCCGGTAATGCTCAAAGCCGTTGTACACACAGGACAGCGCCTCCAACGCCGCGGCCGCGCCGTAGCTGATCTGGGCATCCAGCTTGCACACATTGCCCTGACGCACCGCGCTCTCGGGGATGACCATGTATTCTTCGAAAGCGCCGTCCAAATGAATCCCCAGCGCCTGATAGTCCGGGCACATGTGGCTGTTCCCGCTCACACAGTTGTCGCATAGGCCACAGCCTGTGTTGGGGGCCACGGCTACCCGGTCCCCGGCCGCATAGCCGGTTACCTGGCTGCCCACCGCCTGAATGATCCCTGCCACCTCATGGCCCAGCACCCGGGGCGGATTGCCCGCGATGCCGTTTGCCCACATGCGCAGATCGGTTCCGCATAGCGCCGCGCTTTTCACCCTGAGCAGAATTTCGGTTTCGCGGATAGTGGGCATTGCCCTCTCTTCCAGGCGCAGATCCTTGGGACCGTATAAAACGGCTGCTTTCATGAGTATTGTTCCTCCTTTATTATTTCAGGGTTACGATGCGCTTTTCCATAAGGGAAATATTTCCTGCGTTGACCACGCGCACCGCCATCTTGCCGTCCAGACCGGTGACCCGGGGGGAAAGATCCTGCTCGATGCATTCCACAAAGTGAATATCTTCGGCCAGATAGGCGTCCTTGAAGAGCTTGCGCCAGGTGGTCATGTAAGGGGTGCGCTGAAAGCCCTGCTTGTCGCAGGTGGTGACGAACTGATCCTGGGTACGGCCGATATGGATCACCCCGCGGGTGCCCAGAATTTCGGTATGGGCATCGTAGCCGTAGCCCACGCCCTGAGCGCCGTCAATGCAGCCCTGGATGCCGTTTTCAAAGGAGCAGTTGACCAGCACGTTGTCATAAAAATCCGGGAATTTTTCCCGGGCTTCCGGGCACCGGTAGTTGCCCCCGATGGCGAACAGATAAGAGAGCTCGCTGCCCGCGAACCAGCGCAGGGTATCGATATCGTGGCTGTTGACCTCGGCCAGCGGGCCGTTGCTCTTGCGGATGTCGTACATCCAGGGCTGCGGAGTGCTGGGGCCGCGGGTGTGGGATTTGATGAGCACGATATCGCCGATTTCGCCGGCATCCACCATTTCCTTGGCCGTCAGATAGCTCTCGTCGTAGCGGCGCATAAAGCCGATTTGCAGCTTGACCCCATGGGCCTGGGCGGCGGCGATCATCTCGTCGCACTCCTGTTCGTTCATGGCCATGGGCTTTTCGCAAAGGATGTGTTTGCCCGCCGCGGCCGCGGCCAGGGCGATGTCGCGATGGTACTTGGTGGGGGATACGATGACCACCGCGTCGATCTCCGGATTTTGAAGGGCTTCTTCATAGCTCAGATAGCCGTAGGGCGCGCGCAGCTCCTGTTGAGCCGCGCGCATGGCCGTCTCCACCGGATCCACCACGGCCACCATCTGGGCGTTCTGTACTTTGTTAAAGAAGTTGCGCGCGTGGATCATGCCCGCGCGCCCACAGCCGATGAGCGCAATGCGTACCATATTTTTCCTTCTCCCTCTGTATTTATGCGTTTAACGCGGACACCGCAAGGCCTTCGGTGCGGTCCACCCGAATGGAGCGCCGCTCGCCCGGCTCAAGCCAAATGAAGTTTTCCCAGGCGGTGAATTGATGGGCCTGGCCCGGACAGCTTACGCACACACCCACCGCCGGGTAATCGCCCAGGTTTTCGATACAGGCCGTGCCGCCCCGGGTGGCAAGCGCCAGGCGCGTCTTGGGCAGCTCAAACAGGCAGCCCTGCCGCGCCTCATAGTTAAAGAAGTAAAAGGTGTTGAACACCGGACGTCCGTCCTTGGACAATTGAATCGAAATCAGTATGGGCGGGGTACAGCAGTCCTCATAGGGCAAATCCAGACTGCCTATCTGATCCGGAATGGAGGCCTCGCCCTCAAACTCAAAGGCCTTTTCCAAAATCCGCTCCAACTTCCCGCTGTAGACCCGGGCCAGCACCTGATATTGGCTGGAGCCTTGAGCGAGATCATCCACCAGATACAGGGGCAGCCGATGGGCGGTGCCGTTAAAGTTGAGGGTCCTGGGCAGCACAAAGGCCGCGGTGGGGGCAAAGGACTTTTGGAACACATAGTGGCCCAGCTTGGGCGCGCCATACCAGTCCACGCTGGCCCAGCTCATGGCCGGGAAATTGTCGTTGAGCTTGTAATACAGCGCGCCACCGCAGTAAGGGTAGCGTATGCGCGCGCGTTCCAGCGTGTGGCGCACGCCCACAATCTGCGAAAGTTGGGAGGCGACGGTCATCTGTTCAAAGCTGCAATCCGGCTTGGCGAAATAGCCCGCCATCTGCTTTAGCCGGGAGATATCGTCCGCGGTGCCGAAGATCGGGGTGTGGTATTCGAAGGCGCCGTCCTCCACCGGGGGCCAGAGGTTCTTTTCCGCCTCCGGAAGGTAGCGGTTGACCGACTCGGCGCAGGGAGTGCAGGCGATGCCAAACTCTCCGAAGAATTTGCCCGTCAAGTTGACGTGCACATCCATGGATTGCCGCCCCCAATAGGAATCATAGTTGTGCACCGAACCGCCCCAGGGTTCGCCCCGGTGGAAGGCGCGGGTGCCGTCCAGCTCCACCGAGCAGCGGCCCATCATGTCGATGGCTTTTCCATAGGGATTCATGGATTCGTTGCCCGGGCAATACAGGATCAGGCTGGGGTGATTGCGAATCCGCAGGGTGTTGCGCACCACGGTGTCCTCAAGCATTTCGTAGGGCTGGGTCAGATGGCTGTCCCAGGCCGTGGGCCATTCCTGCATGACCATGATGCCGTACTGGTCGCAGAGTTCATAAAAATCGTCTTTTTCGGGCATGCCCGCGCCCCAGGCCCGGATCATCTGGCAGTTTTGGATCTGGGCCAGATGCAAAAAGCGATCATAGCGCGCCCGGGAGAAATCCATCAGCGCGTCCATGGTGCACCAACCCGTGCCTTTGATAAAAGAGGGTTTGCCGTTGATGATGAAGTGCCAGTTATAGCTGTCCTCCTTGGGACCGTCGGCCAGCGGGGCCATGCGCACGGTGCGGATGCCGAAGGTGGTTGAAATGGATTCGCCCTCAAGGCCGTCCTTTGAGATTAAAGTCAGGGTGAGGGTATACAGATTTTGTTCTCCGAGATTATTGGGCCACCAGAGCCTGGGTTCGGGGATGGAAAAGGACAATCGCGGTTTGGGGTTGCGCTGGTCGATATCGGTTTCAAAGGCCCAGGCTTTGCCTGAAAAGTTTTTCGGCGCGATGACTCCGCGCAGCGTGCCCGACCATGCCTCTGGACGCGCCGTGATCTCCACTGTGGCGCGCATGGCGCCGCTCGCTGCGTCCATGGTGGCGATGAACGGATGCCGGAGCGCCAATTCGGGCTGGGCATCCAAATGCACGCTGTTCCAAATGCCCAGCGAGGGCAGGTTGGAGTAGTGCCATCCATATACGTTGTTGGAAACCACCGTGCGCTTCCAGCTGCTGTTGCTGGTTAAGTGGGGCTTTTTCCCCACGATGGGCCCGGAAGGCTCAAATTCCTGAGGAATGGCCTCCAGGCGCACCACCAGTTCGTTTTCCTCGCGCAGCAGTGCGCTTACATCCCATTCCGGGCCGCCAAACATGCCTTCATGATCGCCCAGCAGCGTGCCGTTGAGCCATATCCGGCAGCGGTTGCACACCCCGTCAAAGCAGAGCTTTTGGGGCAAAGAGCCGCCCGCCCAATGGAAGCGGCGGCGCAGGTACCAGCTTTTATAGCTGGCTTCGCGCGCGATTTCCTGATTGCGCCCAAAGCAGGGATCCGGAAGGCGTCCGGCCCGGAACAGGGCCATATGAACGCTGCCCGGAACCTGCGCAGGAATGGCCTGATCCCAATCCGGCGCACTGCCCAAATCCTCCGTCAAGGCCCATTCCCCATCCAAAGACAGCTGTTTTTGGAAACGGAAAGTGGGCGTTTCATTCAGCGGGCGCAGCTCCACCTCCACTGCCGGCCCATCCAGGGGCGAGGGTCCGGCCTGGAAGGATTCCAAATCCATCTCGTCCAGGGATTTCCGGCTTAGCGCCTGGGGAATCACCGATTCGATGGGGCCGTTCAGAGCGCGTACGATTTGATCCGCGATATCCCGGGGCATCCCTTCCGGATGGTAGCCCTGGCCAAAGGTGCCGATGGGATTGAAATCCACATTCGCGTATTGTTCATAGTCGGGGATGAAAGTCTTCAGTACCTGGCGGCCGCGCTCGGTGGCCGCGATTTCGGAGAGCAAACTGTTTCGGGTATACTTCATGAGAACGCCTCCTTTGATGGCTGAAATGCGTCTTGGTTATCGTTTATTATCGTTTTATGTTGTTTTATATGATACATGCCGTGAGAAAGATTGTCAATGGTGAAAGAATGAAAAAAACAAAAGCGATTCCGCAAAGGAACCGCTTGACCAAGAAAATATCCTTAAACAGAGACCACGGTGATGCTGATTCCGCAATCGCTTAAGGCATTGAGGGTGCTGGGGTCGGCCTTGTCATCGATAATCAATCGATCGATATCATCGGGCGTCGCGAAGGTGGAAAAGGAATTGGTGCCCAGTTTGCTGGAATCGGTGAGCAAAATAACCTCGTTGGCAATGGAGATCATGGTGGTTTTGGTCTCTCCCTGGTGCATGTCCGGGGTGGAGAGCCCTTTAAGGGTGAGGCCATTGGTGGCGATAAACGCCTTGTCCACGGTGATGGTCTTCATATCTTCGGTGGCCATAGGCCCCACGGTACAGTGCATGCCTTTGCGCAAAATGCCGCCCACCAACACCACCGTGGCCTCGGTGTTGGCCTCCAGCAACAGGGCAAGCTGGATATCGTTGACCACAATGGTCAAATTGCGCTTTGCCCCCAGCAGCTTGGCCAGTTCCATGGTGGTGGTGCCCGTGTCCAGGGCCAAAGCGTCCCCGTCCTCGATCAGGGTCAATGCCTCGGCGGCGATGGCCTTTTTTTCGGCCAAATGCTCCACTTCGGACACAAATTGCTTTTCTTGCTTAACCCGCTGGTTCAAAATTGCCCCGCCATGGGTGCGCTTGAGCAGGCCTGATTGTTCCAGCTCGTGCAGGTCGTTGCGAATGGTGGCGGGGGAAATATTGAAATACTTGCAAAGATCCGGAACCACGATTTTTTTCTGCTCATTCAGCATTTCAAGAATTTTTCGCTTGCGCTCCTCGGGAAAGTAGAGCGTGCGCTGTTGTATTTTGGCCAAGGCATTCACCCCTCATCCTGGTTGGTATATTGAAATTATAGTCAAAAAGACGCAAATTGTCAATTGAAATATGAAATACGGATGAATAATGACATAAAATACGATATTTCACTAAAATTTGAAAGCATATATAAGCGATAAATTCGCTGCACATAATCATGGGATTTTACTTTAAAAAGGGAAGAAATTCCAATATTAAATGAAAATCCATATAAAAATGGTGCAAATGCATATTCAAAAGCCCCGAAATATGTAATTTCATGCAGAAACTTAAAGAAAATCAAATGATAATACTTGACAAAACTGTGCGACGCTTATATAATGGCGCTAAGCGTTTGAAAATGACAATAAACGAAAGGAAAATTGAGGAAAAGGAAGTGGTCTGGGTTGAAACAAATGCCCATGGAGAATCCATCAATTGCAAAGGTTAGAAAAGACCGAGCGTGGTTTCGGCGGGACTGGAGCCTGTACCTGATGGCCGCACCCGGGCTTGTGTTTTTTCTTGTACTTAGCTACATCCCTATGCTGTTCTTGATAGTGGCCTTTCAGGACTTTAAGATTGGTCTGGGGGTATGGGGCAGCCCGTTTGTGGGTTTTGAGAATTTTACCCAGCTGTTTAATGACTTCATGTTTCCGCAGGTTTTAAAGAATACGCTGATTTTAAATCTGCTGAAGATCTTTATCTGTTTTCCGGTACCCATTATGCTGGCGATTTGCTTTAACGAAATGCGCCCTTCACGATATAAGGGTACGCTTCAATCGTTGGTATACCTTCCGCATTTCCTGTCCTGGATTATTATTTACGGCATTATGAATTCGCTGTTTAATACCTCCAGCGGCCTGGTCAACCAACTCTTGGAAGCCTTGGGGCAGCAACCGGTGGCGTTTCTCTCTTCCTCGAGTTTGTATCGCCCGATCATGGTCATTTCGGAAATTTGGAAGGAAGCGGGCTGGAGTTCCATCATCTATATCGCCGCCTTGGCGGGTATCAGCCCGGAATTATACGAAGCTGCGGTTATAGATGGCGCCAACAAATGGCGCAGAATCTGGCATATCTCGCTGCCCGGGATTCGCGATACCATGGTGATTTTGTTCGTGCTTTCCACCGGGTCGCTGCTTTCCAATTCCTTTGAACAGGTGTATGTGACCATGAACAGCGCGGTTCAGGATGTGGCTGAGATCATTCCCACCTATGTGTATGACAAAGGATTGGTGAATTTTAAGATCAGTTATGCCACCACCGTGGGCTTATTCCAATCGGTGATTGGTTGCGTGCTGGTAATCGCTTCGAATATGGTGGCCAAGAAGTTTGGAGGGAATACACTATGGTAAAGCATAACCGTCCCCGCGTCAAAAGGGGAGCGGATGAGGTATCGGTCAACGTCATTGCCAATGTGGTGGCGCTGATATTTGCGCTGGTCTGCTTTTTTCCCATGCTGCGCGTACTTTCTCAGGCAATCAGTGGTGATGCCTATGTAATGTCCGGGCAGATCGTGCTCTTTCCCAAAGGGATTACCCTGAAACATTTGGAGTATGTGTTTTCTTCCGCCTCATTTATGTCGGGCATGTATCTGTCCATTGTTTCCACTGTGGTGTATACGGTGTTGGCCTTGGTGCTTACGGTGCTGTTGGCCTATCCGCTGTCGAGAAGTTATTTGAAAGGGCGCAAACAGCTCAACTTCTTTGTGGTGTTCACCATGTTGTTTAACGGCGGTATCATCCCCACCTATCTGGTGGTTCGCATGCTGGGCCTGACCAATACTTTTATGGCGCTCATTATTCCCCAGGTTATCAGCGCCTATAACACCATTGTGTTGATTACCGCCTTTCGGGCGATTCCCAAGGACTTTGAAGAGGCGGCCAAGGTGGACGGCGCCGGCAATTTCCGCATTTTGTTTCAGATTATGTTGCCCATGGCCAAGCCCACGGTAATGGTGTTGCTTCTGTGGTATGCGGTGTTCCGCTGGAACAGCTGGTTTGACGCCATGATGTACATCACGGACACCCAACTGCGCATATTGCCCCTGATTATCCGTAACATCATCAATCAGGGCAACAGCGCTCTGACCAACATGGTGCGCACCAATCCCAGCCCAACGGTGGCGGTGCAGTCGGCTTCGGTGCTTATCGCGGTGCTGCCCATTTTGATTCTGTACCCTTTCCTGCAGAAGTATTTTGTCAAGGGTGTCATGATTGGCGGCGTTAAGGGTTAACGGGTTGTCTCAAACCGCTTTGCGGTTTAGAATTATTTTAAAGGAGGGTTCCCCATGAGGAGATTTGTCACGCTGCTGCTGGTCTTGATGCTGGCGGCAACCTCGCTGGCCACTGGCGCTTTCGCCGAGGGCCAGACGGGTGAGAACGTCACCATTCAGATCATCGTGCCGTCCAACGTGCAGGATTTTCCGGATGGCGTTACCGAGGATGACAACTTTATCGTAGACTATTATAAGGAAGTCACGGGCTACGATTTCGATATTGTCGTCCTGGGTTCGGAGGACGAAGCCACTCAGCTGAACGTCATGTTCAACAGCGGCGAGGTAAACGGCATTGTCGTGAGCCGCAACATCAAGGCTATCGGCACCTTGGCCTCTCAAGGCCTGCTGCTCAACCTGGATCCCTACAAGGAAGAGTCCGCGCTTTACAACATGTTCGTGGACGAGAACCTGGTGGGCATGTATGATGGAAGCCAGTATTCCTTTGTTATTCCGGATGCCATCACCGCGGTGTCCTATCTGGGCGCTTGGTGTGTAAACAAGGGCGCCATGGCGGAGATGGGCTATGACCAGCCGCCCAAGACCTTTGAGGAACTGGATAGCTTCCTGTACGCGGCCAAGGATGCGGGCTATATCCCGTTCGCTACCTATGGCGATGCCGGAAAAGGCAACAATGAAAGCACCTTCTCGTTGATTCAGGGCGTGTTCGGCCTGGGCGGCGGAGAATATGGCGTGGATGAAGAGGGAAATGTCTACTACAAATACATCACTGAGGATGCCAAGGCCTACCTGGAATACTGCAAGAAGCTGTATGACGATGGAATTATTCCCGCCGACTTTGCCAGCCAGACCGAGGACGGCATAATTGAACTCATGCTTTCGGGCAAGGCGCTCACCGCCAACGGCATTGCCATTTGGTCGGGCACCAACCTGATGCAGCAGGCTGAGACGCTGGGCTTGGATCTGCGGTGGGCGGATTACCCCACGGACCGCAATGGCGAGCGGGCCTGGAGCTCCATCAACGGCGGCTATGGCGCGGCGGCTTTGGGCTTCATGATCTCCAGCAGCTGCAATTATGTGGATCAGGCGCTGGAAGTAATCGATATGATGTGCACGCCCGAGGCCATTACCTTGGCCAACTACGGCATCGAGGGCACCCATTATGAGTTGGGCGAAAACGGAGAGATTCAGCCCATCGAGGGCGCGGAGTCCATTGACTGGGCGGTATACTTCCGCAACGTCTTCCTGCCTGAGGATTGGTATCAGGTATACGGCGTGGGTTCCGGCTGGGCCGAGTATATGTATCCGGCCGAGCGCAATTCGGTAGGAAATCCCAACGGCGACCCCCTGGTGTTCCTGCCGCCGCTGTCTGAGGAATTGGAGACCCTGACGGAACTGTCGGAGAACCTGATTATTCCGTACTACACCCAGGTGATTATGGGCGAGGCTTCCATCGATGATTGGGATAACATCGTGTCCCAGTGGAAGAGTCAGGGCGGCGACGCGGCCATGCAGGCTTACACCGAGCTGTATGCCGAGTGCGGAAGCCCCGAGCTGGTTTACTCCACCTACCTGCCTGCCGATCATCCCGCCTATACGGGTAAATACCTGTTCAACGGCGAGGCTGATATGGCCACGCAGATCACGGCTGAATAATTGAATTAACGACAGAAAGGCCGTTTCCCGTAAAGGCGAAGCGGCCTTTCTCGAAGTTTGAGGGAGAGAAGGGCACATGATTTGGGGAAACGAGGCTATGTTGCAGCTCCAGGAGCTGCCATTGATTCGCCATTTGGCCAGGATGCACTACGAGGGCAGCATTGATAAACAAGGGGGCAATTCGGATTGGGATTGGAGCCTGTATCAGGATGAGCGGGGCGAATGGGTGCTGCTGGATGTAATGGGTCCAGGATGTGTATATAATATGGTTCAACACCGTTATATCACCAGTCCCGAAGCTGTTTTCAGATTCTATCTGGATGGAGAAGAAAATCCCAGATATGAAATCAGCCCGGCACAATTCGGAGAAAAATATCCGTTTGTGGGGTTGTTGGCCGATCGGTATATTGGACCGGTGGAGCCCGGCCAGCCCTATACGCCCATCCGTGTGGTGCGCGGCTATGTGCCCATTCCCTTTGAAAAGCGGATCAAGGTTACCTCCAGCGTGCGCCTGGAAGGGAATGGGGAAGGCGGCGGAGGTTGGGGGCATATTCTGTATCACACCTACCCTGAAGGCACAAACCTTCGAAGCTTTCGGCCGGAGGATTCCTGCTATGAGCTGAATCAGCTCTGGAAACAAAACGGCCATTCGGTGATTGCCTGTCAAAAGGCAGAACAGGTGGTTCAGCCTGCATTTGATCTGGAAGTCGGGGAGACGCGGGAGATTTATCACGACAGTCAGGCCGGGCTCGTTGTTCGCCTGCGCCTGATTTTGCACAATTTTGACCGGGTGCACCTGGAGAAGCTCTGGATTCGTGCCTGCTGGGATGGCCATGAACGGCCCGATTTGGAGCTACCCCTGGGATGCTTGTTTGGAAACGAGCTGGGTTTTCATAGCGTTTCTTATTTGCTCACCGGCATGAGCACGGACGGGGAATTTTATTGCTGTTTTCCGATGCCCTATTTGAGGTCGGCCAGTCTGCAACTCATCAATCGAGGGGAGGAGAAGGTGAGGGTAGATTGCTGCCGGGTGGAGTTCACCCGGGAATATAATGCGCTGTATGCACAAAACGATTTTGGATATTTCCGGGCTTCGCCTTATTATTCACGCCGGCACACCGAGGGATCGGATAGCGTAATCGCTCAAATTCAAGGCAGCGGCCATGTGGTGGGCGCGGTGATTACCGGATTTGGGGCCGAGATAGATGGCCGTGCCGATTGCGAGGGAGATGTGCGGGTTTATATTGATGGCTGCCGCACTCCTCAAATTGAAAGCGATGGTTCTGAAAGCTATGCCAGCTATGGATGGGGATTTGCCACTCCGCCCGAAGGCCATCCCGTGGGGGGATATGACGGTGAACTTCCTTTGGTGCACAAAAACTGGAGCATGACCAGGCTGTGCATCGGCGATTGCTATCCGTTCTTTGAATCAGTGCGCTTCGGCATTGAATCCGGCTGGAACAACGATTGGTATATGGAACATTCTGGGGCGGTGTTTTATTACGGCCGTGATGGAAAATGTATGGATCTGCTGGATTCGGTGGAAACCGGGGAAACGGAGCTGGAAGCTTATTTTGAGGGGGATGAGGACGATACAGCCGTCCGGCTGAAGGGTTGCTATGGCCAAGCCATAAGCCTGAGGGTAGAAATTCCGGAAAACGCCCGGGGGTTATTGCTTAGAAGGGTAAGCGACCAGCGACTGCCCAGACAGATGGCCGAGGTTTTGGTGGATGGCCATGCCTGCCAACGCAAATGGTATTTTGCCGATTCGAATCCCTACAAACGCTGGTTGGAGGATGAATATGTTCTGACGATTCGGGAACTGGGCGGACCGGGAACGCACCTTATCGAGCTGAGACCCACCACGACTCCTTGGGAAAATCCTTGGAATCTGTTTGGAATGAAAGTCTTTGCGCTGTATTAAGAAAACCTGCGCGCTGCCATGACCGCGGCGCGCAGGTTTTTTATGGGGGCCAGACATAAAAAGCACCCATCAAGGCCATAAGGCCTCGATGGGCAAGCGGGAATCAATCCAATTTCGGGCGAACCGAAGCCGATGTTTGCAGGCGTTTGAACAGATGGGACAGGGTCACCACCGCGGCTATGGCCAGGATGACCTCGGCCACCGGCTGCGCATAGGCCAAACCGTACAGCGGGAACAACCAGTTCAGGATAAACAGCGCCGGGATTTCCAACACAACCTTGCGAAGAATCGCGAAGATGAGCGCCTGTTTGCCCATGCCCGTGGCCTGGAACACGCCCACCGCCAGGAAGTCCACGCACATGAAGGGCTGGGCCAGGCACATGCCGCGCAGAAAGCTGGCGCCGTAGGCGATGATCTGTTCGTTGTCCATGAACATGCGCGTCAATCCCTCCGCAAAGATGAGGTAGAGCACCGTCACCGCAACGAGGAAACTCAAAGACAGCTTGAGGGAAAAAGTCACCGTCTTTTTCATGCGCTGAATGTTGCCGCTGGCGAAGGTATAACTGACGAGCGGCATGATGCCCTGGGAAATACCCTGGGCGATGTACATGGGCACCATGCTGACCTTCTGGGTGATGCCCATGGCGGCCACCGCGTCCGAGCCAAAGGAAGAGGTGAAGTTGTTTAAAACCGTCATGCCGGTCACGTTCAAAAGGTTCTGAATGGCGGCCGGCACGCCCACCGCGCAGATGCCGATGATAACGGCCTTTTTAAAGCTCAGCATCTTGGGGTTGACGCATACCGAGGTATGCTTGCGCTTGACATACAACAGCACAAAGAAGTACAGGCAGGCCACCACGTTGGAGAGGAAGGTGGCCAATCCGGCGCCCGCCGCGCCCATGTTAAATCCCCAGGGGAGAATAAAGATGGGATCCAGGATGATGTTCAAAAGGCATCCGCTCATGGTGCCGATGCTGGCGTGCAAAGCCGATCCCTCGGCGCGAACCAGGTAGGCCAGAACCACGTTGAGGATGGCCGGGGTGGCCCCGCAGGTTACCGTCCAAAACATATACTCCTTGGTGGCCTGGGCGGTTTCCGGGGTGGCGCCCAAAATGGCGAGCAGCGGCCCGATGAACACGGTGCAGAGCAGCGAGAACGCGATGCCGCTGAACAGCGAAAGGTAAAAGCCCAAGGCCGAGCTGCGGGCCACGGTGTCATAATCCTTGCGGCCCAGCGCGCGGCTCATCATGCTGGAACTGCCCACGCCAAACAGGTTGTTGATGGCGTTAAAGGCCAGGAGCACCGGGGCGGCCAAGGTAACGCCCGCGTTTTGTATGGGGTCGTTCAGCATGCCCACAAAATAGGTGTCCGCCAGATTGTAGAGCACCATAACCAAAGAGCTCAAGATGGTGGGCACAGCCAATTTTATAATGGCCTGGGGCACGGGCGTTCGCTCAAAGAGCTGCACTTTTTGTTGGTCTTCCATTTGTATTGCGCCTCCAACCGTTTTTGCCCGATACAGCGGAC
>DVJW01000033.1 GCA_018716505.1 Candidatus Faecaligallichristensenella faecipullorum
AGAATGGCAGGAATCCAGCGGACAAATGTCAAATTAAACCAGAGCCATTTGATTTCAATTCCATGGGATTCAAGGAGGTTTTCTTCCATGTATGATATGCCGCTGGAGATCATGTTCGATCTGCCCAAAGAGTCCATTGGATCCTTTCGTCAGGCGCTGGCTCATCCCGAAAAACCCTCCCCGTTTTCGCCGTTAATCGAGCTGCTTCCGCTTTTGCCCGAGCTCAAGCGCCAGTATGCCCAGCGCAATATTCCCGCCCAGATCCTGTTCGATACCATGCGCGACGTGGGCGTTTGGGTGCGCACCCATCATCGCGCCCACGGCGAATGGGGATTTTCCGAGCAAGGTTGGCTCAAAAACCACTTTGGGTTCAAGCTGTTTAAGCTGGGCCGCGTTCAGTTTGTGCTCTGCGAGGGCTATGTCCCGGCCATGGTATATGAGCGAAATGGCGAAATCCGCCTGATGGCGCCGGAACAAATGCGCTACCGGCGGGATGGACAGACCGACGGAACCTGTGGAAACTTCGATTCTGAAGCCTTTACCACCCGCCTTGAACAGAAAAACGGAACCATCACCGGCCATCTCATCCATCCGGACCGGGGCATGGTTCAACGCGAACTTTCGACCCTTGGGCCGGATTGGCGCCTTTTATACGCGCCCCAAACCATGGTGTTGGATATGCACATACCTGAAGAAGGACCGCTGGATATCCCCGCCTGCATCCGTTCCTTTTATTCCGCCATGGATTTCTTTTCCCGGTATTTTCCGGAGACCCCTTTTGCGGGTTTCACCATTGAGAGTTGGCTCTTGGGCTGGCCGGTGGCGAAGGCGCTGCCTGGGCATTTAAACCTGCCGCGCTTTCAAAAACTCTTTTACTCCGTTCCCATAAAAGAGGATATGGAACAAACGCTTCAGCGGGTATATGGCCACGGCCATCGGCCCGAATCCGCCCAAGGCGCGCCCCGTGACACCACGCTGCGCAGGGTGGTGGCCGATCTTTGGGCATCCGGCCGCGAGATCTTTGGCTGCGGCGGCTTTATCCCGATTCTTGAGGGCAAACCCCAGTTCTATCATTTTGAGGAATAAGCCGCAAAGCGCTGTTAGCTTTTGCCGAATCACTGTACAAAATTATTCGCAAGTGCTATAGTATATACAGATCATTTTGGTGGGAATCCGGCCTCTCCGGGCATGGGCCATCCCCACCGCAGGAGGAAAGGATTTAGAGAATGCATTGGACTCATCGCACGCTGCGCCGCGGTCTCGCACTCATCATGGTGCTTGCGGCGCTGTTTAGCTTCCAGAGCGCCGCCTTCGCCGCCAAGGCCACCCCGGCGCCCACGCTGGGGCCAGCCAATTCCGAAGGACCGGTCTATGATCCGGAACATCCCGAGGAGTTGCAGGCCAATCAGCTTTACGCCGAGGCAGCCATACTCATCGACGCAGACAGCGGAAAGGTGTTGTTTGAAAAAGAAGCGGATGCAAAAATGTATCCGGCCAGCACCACCAAAATCATGACCTTGATGCTGGCATTGGAATGCGGCCATTTGGATGACGAGGTTACCATTCCCCAGGAGGCCGCCGAGGTGCCCGGCGACAGTTCGCTGGTCCCGGTCACGGTGGGCGAAAAGATGACCTTTCGCGATCTGCTGTACGGATTTATGATTCGCTCCGGCAACGACGCCGGCAACGCCATCGCAGTCATCGTATCCGGTTCGGTGGATAAATTTGTTGAAGCCATGAACCAGCGCGCCCAGGAGTTGGGATGTGAAAACACCCATTTTACCAATCCTCACGGTTACCACGATGAAGAGCACTATACCACGGCTCGTGATTTGGCCACCATCGCCCGTGCCGCCATGAAAAACGAATTGTTCCGGGATATCGTGGCCACCGAATCCTACACCATGCCCGCCACCAACAAGCGGGACGAGCTTGTGGTGCGGAGCAGCAACCAGTTTGTGGTTCACGATGCCGACAGGATGCCCTATATGTACGAATACGGCACCGGGATCAAAACCGGTTATCACAGCAAGGCCGGCCAATGTTTTGTGGGGTCGGCCACCAAAGACGGCGTCAACCTGATTTCCGTTGTACTAAAGAGCACGGTAAGCTCCAGCCAGGCCAAATGGCTGGATTCTGCCCGACTGATGGAATACGGCTTTAGCAAATATGAAAAGCACGCTTTTGCTGATCTGTATGCGCTGTATCCGGTCACCGCTCAGATTGGCAACGTGAACCCAGAGGATCCGCTGAATGGCCAATTGGAGCTTACCTTGGTCCCCGGAAATGATTTCAGCGCAGGCGATCAGGTCTGCACGGCCGACGATCTGGACGCCGTGGCTTCGCTGCTCGCCAACAACTATACCGTGGAATATACCCATTCCCTGGAGGCGCCCATCGTGGCTGGGGATATCATGGGTACATTAACTTATACATCGCCCATCACCGGCGAGAGCTTTACCGCCACCTTGATCGCGTCGCGGGATATCGCGGCCGCCCCGGTTTCTACCCTGGACTTCATTGCCGAAAGCCTGGGGTTGAGCACAGATTCCGACGATTCGTCCCCCCGCTCTTTGCTGTGGGTATTGATTCCGGCCGGCATTGTGCTGTTGATTATCATAATCACCATCATCAGCCTGGTTCAGCGCCATCGCCGGAAAATGCGCTATATGCGTCATATGCGGGCGCGCATGGCCCGGGAGCGCCGCTATGGTCAACGCGTATATGACGAACGTGCCCGCCGCAAACAGCGCAACGATCGCAACTATCACTATTAAGTTTCCCCTTGAACACCGGAGTCCAAATGGATTCCGGCGTCCCTTTATGGCAACAAAAACCGTTGGAACGCGCGCTCTTGGCGTTCCAACGGTTTTGATTATTTTTCTTGACCATCAAAGGCAACCTGCAGATAAAACTCAAAGGTCGCGCCCTTGCCCGGCTCGCTCTTGACGGTGATTTCGCCGTTCATCAGGGAAACCACCTGTTTCGCGATGGCCAATCCCAAGCCCGTGCCTGAAGTGCGCATTCTCGAGCGATCCGCCTTATAAAAGCGTTCCCATATATAGGGAAGATCCATGGGATCTATGCCCGCGCCGCTGTCCTTGACGCCCACCCAGACCCGATCGTTTTCCCTCCGGCCATAAACCTTTACCGTGCCGCCCGGCGGGGTAAAGCTGAGCGCGTTGTCCAGCACGATGATCAAAACCTGAAGAATCCGGTCCTCCTCGCCCATAACAAAGGGCAACGGGGTTTCTTCCACGGTCAAGGTCACCTGGCCCTCATTCGCCCGGTCCCGCATCCGGCGCGCAGCCGCCTCCATGACCCCCATAAGCTCCAGCGGTTCCAATTCCAATTTTATCTTTCCACCCTGAAGCCGGCTCATATCCAGCATTTCACCGATCAGCTTTTGAAGCCGCATGGTTTCCTGATAGATGACCTGATAGCACTCCATGCGCTCTTCCTCGGTCTCCATGAGGCCATCCATCAGCGGTTCCACCATGCCGCGAATGCCGGTAAGGGGCGTGCGCAGCTCGTGGGAAACATTGGCCACATAGTCGCGCTGCATCTGTTCCATGCGCTCAGCCTCGCTCACATCACGCAAAAGTCCCACAGCGCCAATGATCTGGCCTTCGTTCATGATCGGGCTAATAATGGCCGCAATGCTTCGACCACTTCCGCTTTTCCAAGTGGCGCGGCGGTTCTCGCCGGTCTGCATGGTCTGCTTCAGCATTTCCAGAAGCTGTTCCTGATGATCCAGCGGCCGTTCGTCTTCGCGCATCTGCCATGCGCTCAGTTCCAACAGTTCCAGCGCCGCCCCGTTGTGGTGCACCACCTCGCCTTCCCGGTTTACCGCCACAATGCCTTCGCCAATGCCGGATAAGATCTGTTCCAGCTTGCTTTTTTCATCGCTTAAGTTTTGAATGACCTCAACCAGGCGCTCGGAAAGCAGGTTTAAGGTGGTGCCTAACTGGCCAATTTCATCATCCCCGGAGATGCGAACCCGGTCTCCATAATGGCCACGGGCCATGCGCTTGGCCGTAATGTTGAGCGCCTTCAGAGGCTGGGTTATGCGCCCGCTCAAAATCCAGGCCAGCGCAATCGCCAACAGCACCGCAATCATGGCCGCCAGCGCCATCATGACAAAAATGGAATAGGAGACATTCCGAATATCCGCCAGCGAACGGTACAGGATGATGGCGCCGGTACTGTTCCCCTCGGAATCCAGTATTGGCGCCCCGGCGAACACAATTTCGCCGCCCAACATTTCCAGGCGGCGCACATCCATAGCGGTGTTGCCATCCAGGATACTTTGGATCAGTTCCTGATCCAGCGCGCTGATCACCTCAACACGCTCCATATCCTGATTATCCGACTCCAGCTTGGCTGCGCCTTCCTTGCGTTTTACCGGCATCCTTTGAACCACCATATTGGAATCCACATAAATGATGCGCGCGTCGGCCAGATTTTGAATTTCTTCCAGGCGCTCGGCAGTCAAAACCCGCATTTTACCGCCCGGCTTGGCCACCATTTGGGTCACTTGTTCGGCCTTGGCAGCCAATTCGTTCATATTACTGACTGTAATATATTGGCGAACCAGCAGATAGCTCACCACACCCGAAAGAATAATGACAAACACCGTAAGCAGAATATTTAAGGAAAGCACCCGGGCGAAGATGCTGTGAAATCGAAAAAGG
>DVJW01000034.1 GCA_018716505.1 Candidatus Faecaligallichristensenella faecipullorum
GTTTGGATTTCGCTTCTGTATATTTTACAGGGGTTCGCTTGATAGATTTGGAACGCAATGTTATATTGTCTATACTGTGCGAAGTGCAGGTTTGTGAATGCCTAAAAGTTAGCTAAAACTAATTTTTGACATTAATTAAATGGATATAATCCTGCGGGCGACTTTGGATTTTGGGCATGCCGTCCGAAACAGCGCTCACGCTCTTCCCGTTTCGAAAGGAGCGGCCTCATGGCGGAAATTCAAATTATAGAAGGCTTTGGCGGAGGGCCGGACTGCAGGGTCATGCCCTGCAAAGACGGCGGCGGCCGCATTACCTGCTATCCACTGTTCAGCGGAGTGACGGCCATGCTGGTTCAAATCGAGACCCATGGATTTCTGGAGCGCCGCGCCCAACGTGATGGGCTGGAGATCAATTTTTGCGTCAACGGCCGCTTTGAGAGCGAGTTCTCCCCCAGGGATTGCGTGGTGCTTAAGCCTGGGGATATGTCGGTAAGCTGTTTCGACGGGAGGCATGGGCTGCAATCCGAATCCTCTTTTCCATTGGGCTATTATGAAGGGGTATGCATCGACGTGGACTGCGCCGCGGCCGCGCGCTGGATGCGGGAAAACGTTGCGCCGTTGAGCACGGATTTTGCGGCGCTTCGGGCAAACCTGCTGGGCGGACATTGGTATATGGCCGAGGGCGCGGGACCCCGCTGCGAACACGTCTTCCGGGAACTGTTTGAAAATCTGGCCTATTTTGATCAAACTTATCTTTGTATCAAGACTTTGGAACTGTTTCGGCTTCTCTGCACCATTCCGCGGTCGGAGCTTTCCCGGCATTATTGCTCGGCCGGGCAGCTTAGATTGGCGCGCCATCTCAGAGATCACCTTTTAACCGGCCGTAATGGCTATGATGCCCTGGCCAGCCTGGCGGCCGAACATCAGATCTCCGTTACTTATCTTCAAAAGCTTTTCAGACGGGTATATGGCACGCCGGTTTATCATTATTTGAAAGAATACCGCCTGGAGCAGGCGGCGGTTCAGTTGGCCAATGGCAGAAAGCGGATTGTTGAAATTGCCCTGGATGCCGGATACGACAGTGCCAGTAAGTTCTCTGAGGCTTTCAAAAAGCGTTATGGAATGACCCCCAGCGCCTATCGGGCCGCCGCAAAGGCAGCGCCAAAACGGAATAAGGAGACGAAAATGGAATAGCGCGAAGCGAACGAGCGTGGTATACTGCAAAGCGGTTAAGATAAACTAACTTCTGCAGAGGAGGAACATGCTCATGAAAAAGATTTTTTCCGCCGCCCTTTGCCTGGCCTGCCTGTTTGCGTTCTGCTCCGTCGGACTGGCCGAACCTGCCCAGGATGAATTCCTGGAACAGATCGCCGGCACCTATGTGGAACTCTTCCCGGAAATGTCAAAGGAAGAGTATCGAGACGATTGGCTCAGCGCCGTAACCCCGCTGGTGGGGGAGGAGAACGCCGAGGCCACGGTGGATCAACTGCTGAGCGGCTGCATGGGCGAGCTCTATGGCGAGGAGGCCATCGCCAAATACGAAGCGGATCCCGAGAGTATGCAATTTAACTGCTATTACATTGGAGGCATCGACAAGATTACCGTTGAAGGCAATGTCATTTCCGGAGTGGACGAAGCGGGCAACGAGGTGTTTCGCCATAGCTATAGCCCCATGAACTTGGAAAATGAAAACGGCTTCCTGTTCTATCAGAGCGACGACGCGGACGCCGGGCAATTCAGCTATTTTGCCTTTTCCCCGGATACCATGGAGACCACCTGTCACATGGAATTCCGGTATGCCGGCAACACGGACGATTTGCAAAGTTGGTTTGAGGGGGCGTACGCTTATTGGAATGTGGGCGCCATCGCCGAGGATTACACCGAAGAACAGATGATTGGCGCGATCAATCTGTTTGCCACCGAGAATCTGGCGGAAGCTGAAGAAGCCGGGGAGACGGAAGCGGCGGAGCCGGCCGCGGAAGTCCAGGAGGCCGCGTAAAGTTTCACTCAAAAAGCCGAATCGGACGAGAAGTCCGTTTCGGCTTTTTCTTTCTATGGAATGGAGGAAAAGATTTAGAAAGTAGATATGGAACCGGCCTCGAATTACAGGTTTCCCATCAAACGGCCGGCTATTGAATTTCCAACGCGCTGGCCACCTGGTCAAACAACGCCCAGAAGCGTGCGTTGTCCTCATCGCTCAGTTCATAGCCACCCATGCTGCCGAAAACGATGCACCCGCAGCTGTCTGTGGCCTTGTGCAGGGTGAGCGTGCGTCCGTCCGCCATTTCCAGAGCCAGCACACCGTCGTAAGGGCAGCCGCCCAATCCATACATGGGCTGAGCGCGGGAGAGCAGCGCCTGAAGCTCGGACAGGCTTTCGGAATCTTCCAGGGTTTGAACCGCTCCGTAGGGAGGGACGCTCAGTGTTGCCTGGGCAATCGATCCGATGTCCTCTGGCCCGGCCACGGTAAACCCGCATTTTTCCACCGCCATTTGATAGATCAACTCGGGCACCGGTTGATCTTCCACGTCCTCCTGAGGCTCCGAATCCACCAGCCGTATGGCGTTATACCCGATGTCCGCCGGGGAGCGGAAGGTGGAACTGGCGGAATAGGCCAGGTCGAGCTCCTGCTGGCTGAGGGGGATGTATTCCGTTAAGAGGGCGCCGTCCTGATGGCGTGAGACCGCGATATAGGGCGCGGGCGGGCAGAAGGGAGAAACGCCCCGGTCGCGGGCATCCAACAGGTATTCGCTGTTCCCGCTGAGCAGCTGTTCAAACACCACATCCATGGAGGAGGCGTATTGCTTGGGCTCAATGAAGAGCAGCTGCGGATTATCGATGTCGTAGTTGATGACCCCTAAATCGGTCAGGGTGTACACAGGCTCGACTTCATCCGCGCCCGCATATTCGGGATCGCTGATGAGATAGGTGATCTCCATGCCCGAGTCGTTCTCTTCGACGGACGCGCTCAGCCCCTGGAGGGGGCTCTTCTCGTCGGTCAAAACGCCCAGGATATAGGCCAGCTTACCGTCCTGGGATACCCGGCCCATGAAGTGATAGCTGTCCGCAATCCCGCCCAATTTGGACAGGGTCGCGTCCAGGCCGTCCTGGGGTATATCCTCAAACTCGGTCCAGGGCGCCAGGTCTTCGATGAGGGAGAGCGGATCATCCCCCGGGGCGACATAAATCGCGGTGGGTCCGTCCGCGCCGCCGATGATGCCCACCGAGGCCGGGGATTCGTCGGAACCGGTCTGGCTTTCGTAGGGGCCGGGCGCGGCCGTGGGCTGAACCGCCGAGGTGCAAAACACCAAAGTCATCAAGCCTGCGCAGCACAGGATCAGCGCGGTGACGGCCTTATTTTGGCGTCTGGGCCGGGCGATCAGTTGGATGCGCTCCTTGAGCGCGCGCTTTGATCCGCCCATCCCGCTGCCGGTGAACAGGAGCGTCCCGCCCCCATGGGCCAGTTGAATCAGCGCCATGCCGTAGGCCTGACGGCCCTTGGGACTCATGCGGCGAACGGCCAGCTCGTCGCAGGCCCTTTCCCCGTCGTCCCGGCTGAGCTTGGCCGCTGCCCAGACCAGCGGATTAAACCAGTAGGCGCATAGCAGTGCGCTCCGCCAAAGCCCCCAAACCGCGTCGCCCCGCTTGTAATGGGCCGTCTCGTGCCGGATGGCCATGCGGGATAGGTTCGGGTCTTGGGCGCAGGCAGGGGTGAGCAGAATTTTGGGCCTTATGATGCCCCAGAGGCAGGGGGAGGCCAGATGGGGCGCCACATATACCGGAAGCGGGCCCGGATGGTTCAATCGAACCATGCCTTGGCGCACCCGCCGGGAAAAGCGGAAATTGTCCAGAAGCGTCCACAGGATCATGATGGCCAGACCGGCGAAGTAGATCAGCGTCAGCGCCTGAGCCAGGCTAAGCCCCTGCGCGCCGCCCGGTGCCTGGGTCATTCCCGCTTCATTGACGGCCGGGGGAGCGCTCCAGGCCAGGCGAGGGTTGGAAAGGGGCGCGCTCATGGCCTGCTGAACCGCGCGCACATGGGGATTCGCTGCGCCCGGAATGTTGAACACGCTGGGCAGTTCAAAGGGCAGGGTCATGCGCAGGGCGGGCAGGAGCCAAAGCGCATACAGGGCCCGGGCGCTCAGCCGCCTTTTCAGAAACGGTCGCGCCAAAATCAGCGCGCACAGGATTAAGATGGATTGTATCAGCGTTTGCAGCAAGGCCTTCACGGCTCCTCTCCCTTTAAAATGGAAATCAGTTCGTTGATCTCGTCCTCGCTCAAGGGCTGAACGCGCACCGCGTTGGAAACCATGAGCATCAAATCGCCGCCATACACCTTGCCCAGCAAACTTTGGGTCTCCTTGCGCATGGTGTCCTGGCGGTCCAAAAGCGGGCGGTAGCGGATGGGCCGGCCATGGTCGATTTCCACATAGCCCTTGGCGGCCATGCGCTTTAAAAAGGAAATAATCGAATGCTTGGACCAGCCGGTATCCGCCTCCACCGCCTGGCTGATCTCCTTTAAGGTCATGGGCTGGTTGTGCGCCCATAGGCATTGCATCAGCCGCCATTCCACGTCGGTCAAGGCCGGGGCTTCGCTCATATAGGGTTCCCTCCCAGTGATTGATATTAGGCATTTGCCTAATCAACAGTATAAGGATCTTTCCTCCCAAAGTCAAGAGGAAATTAGGCAAATGCCTAAAAACTTTTGGATTGCGTTTTTGACATCCCGGCTTCGCGCGTGTATAATAAAGGAAATTCCATTGGAGAGGAAGTTATTGATTATGAAGGATCCGCGCATTGAAAAATTGGCGCATAATCTGGTGAACTATTCCTGTGGCGCGAAAAAGGGCGACAAGGTTTTGATTGAGAGCACGGGTATTGGTCCGGAGCTGACCACGGCTTTGGTGGAGGCCTGCTATAAGGCCGGGGCGCTGCCCTTTGTCTGGCTCAAGGATCCGGCGGTCAACCGGGCGCTGCAAATGGGCCTTGAAGACGAGCAGGCCCGCATCTTGGCCGAGAACGAGGCCCAGCTCATGGGGCAGATGCAGGCGTATATTGGGGTGCGCGGCGGCGGCAACAGCTATGAGATGAGCGACGTGCCCGCGGAGAAGCAGGCCCAGTTTATGAAGCAGGTCTGGAGCAAGGTGCACGGCCAGCTCAGGGTGCCCAAGACCCGTTGGGTGGTGCTGCGCTATCCCGATCCTTCCATGGCCCAGCAGGCCTGCATGTCCACCGAGGCCTTTGAGGATTACTATTTTGACGTGTGCTGCCTGGATTACGGCAAGATGGCCCGGGCCATGGAAAAGCTGGTTTCGCGCATGAAGCGCACGGATAAGGTGCGCATCGTGGGCCAGGGCACCGACCTGAGTTTCTCCATCAAGGGCATGAACGTAGTGCCCTGCGCGGGCGAATGCAATATTCCGGACGGCGAAGTGTATACCGCGCCCCTGCGGGAATCGGTAAACGGGGTCATCCGCTACAACACCCCCTCGGTGTATCAGGGCTTTACCTTTGAAAACATCACGCTGCGCTTTGAAAACGGCCGCATCGTGGAAGCCACAGCCAACGACAGCCAGCGGGTCAACGCGGTGTTTGATACCGACGAGGGCGCGCGCTATGTGGGCGAATTCGCCATCGGCGTCAACCCCTACATCACCACCCCCATGAAGGATACCCTGTTCGATGAAAAGATCGCCGGTTCCTTCCACTTTACCCCGGGCCGCTGCTATGATGAATGCAATAACGGCAACCAGTCGGCCATCCATTGGGATTTGGTCTGCATTCAGACCCCGGAGTTTGGCGGTGGGGAAATGTATTTTGACGGCGAACTGGTGCGCAAGGACGGACGGTTCGTGATTGCGGAATTGGATGGTTTGAATCCGGAAAATCTAAAGTAATTTCCTCCCCTGTGGGCAATGGGCCGGCCGGGGGGAATCCCGGAAAGGAGGCCTGTTGAGCCATGAAGAAAAAGGAAAAGCGGTTTCTGGCGGTGATGCTGGCGCTGTCCATGCTGCTCAGCGGATGCGCCAGGGCCGAGGAGCGGGAAAATCCGGGCACGTCATCGGTGGAAATGCTGGCCATCAATGTGGGGAAGGCCGATGCGCTTTTGATTACCCTGGGCGGATACCGGTATCTCGTCGATACCGGAACCGCCGAATCCTGGGGTAAGCTTCAATATGTATTGGAAACCGAGCGGGTGAACCACCTGGATGGAGTGTTCCTGACCCATACCGACAAGGACCACGGGGGCGGAATGGCCGCCTTGGCCGAGAGCGATATCCAGGTGGATCATTGGTATGCGGCCCGGATTTTCCATGAGAAGAAGCAGAAGAATCATCAGGCGGTGCGCGCGGCCAAGGCCCGGGGCGGCGAAGTGGAATGGCTGAAGGCCGGAGACAAAATTCAGGCCGGGGAAAGCGCCTTTACCGTGTTGGGCCCGCTGAGCGAAAACACCGAAAAGGAGAACAACAACTCTTTGGTGCTCCGGTTGGACACGCCGGAGGGCGCCATGCTGCTCACCGGGGATATGGAGTTCGCCGAAGAGGCGGAAATCCTGTCCTCCGGGGCCGGGCTGAGCGCGCCGGTGCTCAAGGTGGCCCACCATGGGGAGGACGACGCCACCTCCGAGGCGCTGGTTTCCGCGGTATCGCCCCAAATCGCGGTGATCTCCACCAGCACCATCCAGGAGGCCGACACCCCGTCGCCCATGGTGCTGGCCACACTGGAGGCCGCGAATGTGCAGGTTTTTGAGACCCAGGACGCCGATCTGGGGGTGCGGGTGACTCTGAAAGGGGGCGCGGCCCAGGCCCAATTGGTGGATGACCCTTATCAGCGGCCGGTGGTGGACACCGTTCAGCTGGTGGAATTGGATTCCAAACAGGACTATCTGGTCATTGAAAACGATGGGGAAGAGGAGCAGTCGCTGGCGGGCTGGTATCTGTTTTCGGACAAGGGCAATGAGCTGTTCTTTTTCCCGGACGGCGCGGTCATCGCCCCGAACCAGCAAATTTTGGTGGGTAGCCTGAGCTATCCGGGCGAGGCGGACTACCGGTGGCAGGAGGAAAACATCTTCCACAACAAGAAAAAGGACAATGTCCTGCTGTACGATCCCCTGGGCCGGCTGGTGAGCAGCATTGCCAACGGAAATTAGCATTTGGGGCGATTCTGCCCCCATTGAGAGAGGAATCCATGAAGACAGCAGGTTTATGTGTGCTTTGTTTGGCCTGCGCCGCGCTGCTGGCGGGTTGCGCCCCGCCCCCCGCGGAGCCGCCGGCGGATGAGGGCGAAATCCCGGTGGTGGTGGCCTCCGCCGGGCCCCAGGACGAAGGGAACGAAGTCCGGGCAGAGGAGGTTCAAGGCCCGTTGGCGGAGACCATCGCGCTGTACGGGGAGTATTGTTCCGAAATCCAGGGCCGGTTTCCGGGCATTAAGTTGGACCAAACGGAGGCAGAGGCTTTTCAAGCGATGCTCAGCGAGGCGGAGAGCGAGGAGGCTCGCCTGGAACTGGGCGAGCGCCTGAATCAGGCCATCAGAGCCGTCACCCAACGGGTGTTTTTGTATATGGAAAATTACCGGAAGATGGGAAACGGCGAGCTCGAGGGCGCTCAGGCGTTTTTGGATGAGTATGCAAAAAAATTCGAGGAAGTGGATTGGGCCAGCCAAGGGTAAGCGCACGTCGCGGCGGCCTTCCAAATAAGCAAGGAAATAGTCTCTGAAAGAACAGGAGGAACAGGCGTGAAGGATTCGGCATTGACCAGCACGGGTGCGTTGCGCAATCAGTATGGGCAGAGTGAGAATTTGGATATCCGCATCGAGCTGCACAAGCGGTTTACCGTGGGAGAAACCGATTTTGGCAAATGGGTTCGAAGCCAGATGAACCTTGTGCCGGGCATGAAAATCCTGGAAGCCGGATGCGGCGAGGGGGGGCTGTGGCGCGCTCAACCCGGAGAGATTCCACCAGTGGAATTGGAACTTACCGACCTTTCGGAAGGGATGTTGAATACCGCCCGGGAGCGGCTTTCGAACAGTCCGCTGAAAATCCGCTTTCAAAAGGCCGACGTGTGCGGCCTGCCCTTTGAGTCCGGCTCGTTTGATATGGCCATTGCCAATCACATGCTGTACCATGTGCCCGACCGGGCCCGGGCCATTTCAGAGCTCAGGCGGGTGCTCAAGGAGGATGGAACCTTGATTTGCAGCACCGCGGGCCGGGACAATATGCGCGAGCTGTGGGCGTTGATCGGGGAATGCCTGGAGACGGATCCGGAGGAACTCCAACCCCGCTTATCCTTTGAACGGGAGAATGGGGCCGGGCAGCTCATGGCCTGCTTTTCCCGGGTGGAATGGGTGGAATGCCCGGCCCATCTGGAGGTGGATCGGGCGGATATGCTGGCGCGCTACGCCGGCTCCATGCAAAGCATGATCGGCCGGAACCTGCCCGAGGGCTGGCAAAACCGCCTGGAAAGGATGGCACAGGAGCGGATTGACCGGGATGGAAGCATTTGGATTTCCAAGAGCGCGGGGCTGTTCCAGTGCCGGCCATAGGGGGAAAAACGCGAAATGGAACAGGAAATCAGCCAGGTGGCCGGGGTGATGGAACGCTTCGGGGCCTGGGCGGCGGATATGGGCGTGTTGCTCTTTGAAGCCGCCTGCACGGTTATCGTGGGCGCCATTTTGATCCGGCTGGGGCGAAAAGGGCTGGAAAAGCTGCTCAATATGGGCATATATGGCCGCCAGATGGATGAATCCCGGCGGCAGACCATTTCTCAGCTGTTGATCAATGTATATGAGGGCGTGGCCTGGTTTTTGGTGGTGGTCATTGCCCTTTCAAAGCTGAATATCAATGTCAATTCGCTCCTGGCCGTGGCCGGTGTGGGCGGCATTGCGGTGGGCTTTGGGGCCCAGTCGCTGGTCAAGGACACGTTGAGCGGGCTGTTCATCTTTTTTGAAAATCAGTTTGTGGTGGGGGACACCGTGGATCTGGCCGGATTGAGCGGTACCGTGGAAAAGATGACGCTTCGGGTCACGGAACTGCGCAGCTTTGAGGGGGATTTGCATGTGATTCCCAACGGGGAGATCACCTTGGTCACCAACCACACCCGCAGCTTCCACCGGGCGGTGGTGGATGTGCAGGTGGAGTATGAGGAGCGCCTGGATAAGGTTATCGCGGCCCTGGAAAAGGAGATGCGCGCCTGCACGGGTCAAATTGAGGGCATGAACGGCACGCCGGAATGCCTGGGCGTGGTGGGGCTTGAGGAGAGCGGGGTCAAAATTGAGATTATCGCCGATTGCGCGGCCAAACAGCATTGGGCGGTGGAGCGCGAGCTCAGACGGCGCATTAAGGATTGTTTCGACCGGGAGGGCATTGCCATGGCCCGGCCCCAGCGGGTGGTGCACCTTAAAAACGAGCCCAATTCCCCGGAGAGATGAGGCGGACGCACGGTGGAAGCGGCCCCTGATCCTGTATACGATCCATAAGAAACCATTGGATGCGGAGGAAAACGATTGATGAGCGGTATAGAACAGTTTTTGTCGAGCCCAGCCGGCATGATCGCCACGCTGTTTGTGGGGCTGATTTTGGTTCTGGTCATCGTGCTGGCCGCGCTGGGCAGGCGGGATAAGATCATGAGCGAACGCCTGGACGATGTGGAAGAGGCGCTCATGAAGCAGATGGGCTCAAACCGGGATCAGAGCGACGTTCAGTCCCAGCGCAACCGGGAGGAGCTGACCCATAATCTGCGCGGCATGAGCGACTCGGTGACCCGGGTGATGAACGAAATGGCCCGCACCCAGCAGGCCCAACTGGATTCGTTTTCCGGCCAGCTGCGCACCATGAGCCGCATCGACGAGGAGCGCATGGATGGCATGCGCCAATCGGTGGAGCAAAAGCTGGGCGGCTATGAGAGCCGGATGGACAAGATCGGCGCGATTTTGGACGACAAGCTCTCCCAGAACGACCGGCGCATTGAGGAAATGCGCGCCACCATGGAGCGGAAGATGGACGCGCTCCAAAAAGAGAACAACCAAAAGCTGGAGGAAATGCGGCTCACGGTGGACGAAAAGCTGCACGCCACCTTGGATAAGCGGCTGGGCGAGAGCTTTCAATTGGTCAGCGAGCGGTTGGAGCAGGTCTATAAGGGCCTGGGCGAGATGCAGTCGCTGGCCAGCGGCGTGGGCGATTTGAAGCGGGTTCTGACCAATGTCAAGACCCGGGGCATCTGGGGCGAGATTCAGCTGGGCGCCCTGCTCAGCCAAATTCTGACCCCGGGCCAATACGAGGAAAACGTGGCCGTGCGCCCGGGCAGCGCCGAACGGGTGGAGTTCGCGGTCAAATTGCCCGGCAAGGAAGACAGCGAGGACAGCACGGTTTATCTGCCCATTGACGCCAAGTTTCCCCAGGCCGATTATCAGCGGCTTCTGGACGCCTCGGAGTTGGGGGACGCGGCCATGGTGGAACAGGCCGCCCGCCAATTGGAGAGCGCCATCAAGACCGAGGCCAAGCGCATCCGGGACAAGTATGTTTGCCCGCCCTATACCACGGATTTCGCGGTGATGTTTCTGCCCACCGAGGGCCTGTACGCCGAGGTGCTGCGCAGGCCCGGGTTGAGCGAGGCGCTTCAGCAGGAGTACCGCATCACCGTAACCGGCCCCACCACCTTGGCGGCCTTGCTCAACAGCCTTCAGATGGGCTTTAAAACCTTGGCCATCGAGCGCCGGTCCAGCGAGGTTTGGGCGCTGTTGGGCGCGGTCAAGACCGAGTTTGGGCGCTTTGCCGATGTGTTGGCCAGAACCCAGAAAAAGATCCGCCAGGCTTCGGAGAGCATCGAGGACGCGGCGCGAAAGACCCGCACCATCCAGCGCAAGCTCAAGGGCGTTCAGGAGTTGGGCGAGCGGGAGAGCCGGCGCCTCCTGGGCGAGGAGGGCGAGGAAAACCCGGCCCCTAAGGAAGAGGCCGAACAGGTGGAATATGAAAACAGCGATTGGGATTAAAAACATTAACGGAGGGAAAACCCATGGAATTTCGTTGCCTGAAACCCGAAGAGTTTGAGGTTTGGACCCAGCATTGCGCCAGTGTGTTTGAAGAAAGCGCGGAATACTTTGCCCGCCACTTTTTAAACGACCCCAAGGCCGACTTTGAGGGGATTTTTGTGGCCCTGGATCAGGGACGCATTGTGAGCACGGTGCGGGTGTTCACCCGGGCCGTCTATCTGAAGGGCCGAAAGATCGATATGGGCGGCATCGGCGAGGTTTCCACCCAAAAGGAATACCGGGGAAGGGGCATTAACGCCAAGCTGCTTCAAATGGCCGTGGACTATATGGAGCGGAAGGAACTGCCCATCTCCATGCTGTTTACCGAAACCAACCACCATTATGCCCGGCAGAGGTGGTTTACGGTCAATAAGCGCTATTACCGGATGCCCCTGAATGAGGTGGAAGCCCTGGAGGAAAGCCTGCGCCTCAGACCCTTGGAAGAGGCGGATTGGCCCGCGGTCAGGGGCATTCACGATTTGTTCAGCAGCGGTTTGGACGGGGTATTGGTTCGGGATGACCCGGAATATTGGGAAAAATGGGTCAAGTGCGAGCTGAAGGATGGCTGGGTATTGGAACGGGAGGGCCGGGTGTTGGCCTATCTGGCGCTGGAAAGCTGCAAGGATTTCACCGCCATCCGCGAGTTTGGCCAGCTGCCGGATGCCGGCGTGCTGCTGCCCATGCTGGCCGCCGCGGCCCGGGAAAAGGGAATGCCCGATTTGGCCATGGTGCCGGTTTCCCTGATGCAATCCGAGGACTTGGGCTATTCCGAAAGCTCTGATATCATGGTCAGGCTCAACAGGCCCTTTTATCTGGACAGCGAATGGATCGACACCGATGAAAAACTTTGCCGCGCCATGGCCCAGCCCACCTGGTGGGAAGTGGACGAGTATTGACGGCCATGTTTTGTTCAGGCCCCGCTTCTGCCGGAGAAGCGGGGCCTTTAATTACATTTCGATAAGCGCCTTGACCATGGAATGGGTCTTGAGCTGGGCGAAGGCCCGGGCGATGTCCGAAAGGGCGAAGGGATGTTCACGGTCATAGAACGGATCCGCGTCCAGCATGCCCAGGCGCATATAATCCACCACCCGTTCATGGGTTTCGTATTCCTCATAGCCGGCCTGATTAAAGCGGAAGGAATGGCGGGCCAAAAGGGGGTTCATCTGCATTTGCTTTTGTCCCTCGATGCCGTAAATGCCCACCACCGCCTCCGGGCCGAGCAGCGGAAGATAGGCGTTGAGGCCGCCCGAGTGGCCCACCGCGTCGATGACAAGGTCAAACCCTTTTTCCTGAAAGGGTTCCAGTTTCTCCGAAAGGCCGGGGTCACTGTAGCTGAAAAAGGCGTTGGCGCCGCACTGAAGAGCCTGATCTTCCCGGCGGCCGCTGCCCACGCAGGC
>DVJW01000035.1 GCA_018716505.1 Candidatus Faecaligallichristensenella faecipullorum
CCGCCGGCCGCCGCGATTTCCAGGGCACGCTTGGCGCTGGATTGGCCCTTGACGTCGCTCAAATCCACCATGGCCCGGCGTTCGGTCATCAATTCCTGATAGCTCACCGTTTGAACCGGCTCCAGGCTGGCGCGCCCGGAAAGGTGCTCCATGGCCTGGACAAGGCTTTCCACCGGGATCAGCCGCAGCCCCTCCACGCATTTTACCTCGCCCGCATTCCCTTTGGGCAGGATCAGCTGGCGCATGCCCCTTTCCCGGGCGGATATGGCCATGGGCAGCGCGCCCCGCACCGGCCGCACCGAGCCGTCCAGGGACAACTCGCCGATGGCCGCGGTGCTCTCCAGCCGTCCGGCCCCCATGGGCTCCACGGCGGCCAAAATACCCAGGGCCACCGGCAAATCGTAGGCCGGGCCCTCCTTTTTCAGATCCGCCGGGGCCAAATTGACGGTAATCCGGCTGGCCGGATAGGCATACCCACTGTTTTTGATGGCCGCGCGCACCCGTTCCTTGGCCTCGCGCACCGCGGCATCCGGCAGGCCCACCATCTCAAAGCCCGGAAGTCCCTGGGCAATGTTGACCTCCACCCGAACCAGAAAGCCCTCCACCCCATTCAGTCCAAAACTGCTTATGCAGGAAAGCATCCCCAAGCCCCCTCTTGCACACCGTTTACAGCCACACCGCCCTCTTCAAGCGGTGTGGCTCAGCGTGTCGAAAAAAATCGACACGCTGTCAAGAAAATGAATTCTTCATTTCTTGAATTACATCATTTTCCTGTCACCTTCGGCTCCGGCCGGAAAATGATAGCGGAAGCGGCCACTTGGGCCGCTCCTCGGTCCGGCAAAGCCGGCCCTGCGGATTTCGAAAGCCGCGCTCTGCGCGGCCGGAGGTTCGCAAATGTCGTTTGCGAACCAAAACCCCCGGCCCGGCGAAGGCCGAGGATAGGGGCGAAGATCTGAAGGAGCTACAGCCCCTTCAGACATCCCCCAAGGAAATAATTGGGGTTTGACAGTCTGAGCCACACCGCCCTCTTCAAGCGGTGTGGCTGCCTTATCTTACAATTTAAAGTTATACCAGTTAAACCAGCGGAGCAGCATGGCATAATCCCTGGATACCGGCGCACCGCTCATCAGCGGATAGAAACCGATAAACAGCAGCAGCACAATCGCCAGATATCCGATCCAAACCGGCCGGTATGCCCTGGGCGCCCTGGTCCTCAGATAATTGAGAAGCAGCACCGTGGCCAGTATGATAAAGGGCACGCTGGCAAAATAATGGTAGATAAAGGTCGATCTGGGCACCAGCACCCAGGGCAGATACTGGGATAAGAAGCCGATGACCACAAACAGATAGCTGCGATCCGGCAGATTCTTAAACCGCACCAGCCAATTGCCCATCCAGCCCAGCAGCCGGCCCATGGCAAAGATCATCGCGACCAGGCCCACCCACCAGACCGCCGGATTGCCCATGCAGGAAATGGAGGACACCACTTCATAGGGCACATAGTCGCTGGAATAATACCACATGGGTTTGATAATCAGCGGCCATTCATACCAGGGCGACTTGAAGTAATGATCGTCATTGGTCAAGCCGGAGTGGTAACTGAACATCCGAATCTGCTCCTCAATCACCGACTGGGGGGTGAGCCCGGTGGTGGGTTTGAGGAACCAGTAATAGGAGAAGTAGTAGATCAGAACCGGGATCACGATAAAGAACAACACGCAGAAGCCCAGGGTGATCCAGGTTTTCTTCCAATATTCACGCACCGCCTGTTCGGCTATTCGCCGCTGGCTGCCCTCAAAGGTTCCCACGTTCTTTTTGGCGAACCGGTATTCGTCAAACCTGCGGTACATGGTATAGAAGAACAGCACCGCCAGGCCCACCGCCGCGTAAGCGCCGATCCACTTGCTGGCGCAGGCAAAGCCCATGAACAGGCCGCTCAGGCCCAGGGGAACCAAGGTCTTCCACAGCTTTTGCTTAAAGAAGCTCATCTGGCAGTATCTGAACATAAACAGGTACATGACCATGATAAACAGCACCGCGTAAGAATCGATGGTGGCAATGCGCGTCTGGGTAAAGTGCATGCAGTCAAAGGTCATCAGGAAGCAGCCGATGAAGGACAGATCCGTGCGCTTGACCAGCTGTTTTACCAGCAGGTACATGACCGGAACCATCAGAATGCCCATGATGGTGCCCATAAACCGCCAACCAAAGGGCGTCATGCCGAACAGCGCGATGCCGATCATCATCAGGTCCTTGCCCAGGGGCGGATGGGTATACTCATAGGGCTGGAGCCCATGAAGATGCTCATAAGCCGTGCGCGCGTGATAGATTTCGTCAAAGTACGTGCCGTTGTAATAGGAAGGCATGGCCGGCACCGTATCCTGCTCGTCGATCAACATGGCCGGATCTTTCTCATGATCCGGATTGCCCCCGCTGGAGGCCACCGAGGTGATGGGATAGGGCGTGCCGTTTTCATCGATAAAGGCCACCTCGCTGAGCACCAGGCCCACCCGCTCGGCGGTCAGGCGCACATAGCGCGCGGTCTGCATCGGGAATTCCACCAGATTGCCATCCTCGTCATATTCATCCAGACTGTAGAACTCGCCGTTTTCATCAATCTCCTGGGGCACATACCACAACCAGCGGAAAATGGTGCCCTGATTGTACTCGGCCCAATGGGGCTCGCTCCAGTTTTCTCCATCCTGGGAGAACTCCACCGTAAAGCTGGTATCGCAAATTCCGCCGTAATAGGTCATGTGGAAGGTGCGCTCCTGGCCCAAATCAAACACAATCTGCTCCTCCGGGGCGGAAGATGTCCAGGAAGTCTGGGGTGCCTGGGTGTCGCCCAGGTTGACAAAGGCCGTTATCCCATACGCCAAAGTCAACCCGGCCATCAGCAGCACGTCCCAGCGGGTGATATGCAGCTTGTAATCGTCCCCGGCCTTGAGCAGCGAGGCAGCCGCCGCATTGTCCTGGGATATGGGGGAAATGCGATCGCCCAGCTCCATTCGCCGTCCGCTCACGCAAATCTGCCAGGCCGTTACCCCCACCAGAATCAGGATGGCCAGGTTCATCAGTCCAATCGCGCCGTTGAGCAGCCATTGGGCGGACTGGAGATGTTCGTTTTGCAGCACCATGCCAATATTGATAAACTGACTGACCATCAAAAGCACATCGGCCGCCAAGAGCCGGATATCCCGCTCCAGACCGTAGGCCACCAGGAGCAGCAGCATGGCCGGGAACACATAGCGCTCGTGCATCTTAAAGCCAAAGTTAAAGATGGCGATCAGGATCAGCGCCCCCACCAGGAACAGCTTCCTGTGGTCGCCGGATTTGATGTACAGATACAAACCATAACCAAAGATCACCAGATAAATGGCCCCATTGATCAGCGTCATGCCGGCGCCTTCCGGAATGGCCTGCCAGTTCATGCCAAAAAGCGCGTAAACATTCATGGCATTTACGGTGAAATAGGCATAAGAATTCAAGGTTTCCCGGTACAGCTCAATGAGCCAGCCCAGCCCTTGGCCGCCGGTAAACAGCGCCAGCATCACCGCCAGCACGCCGGCCACCAGGGCCAGCCCGATGCCCATCTGGCGCAAGGTGGCGCGCATATCCTTGGTTTTCACAATCTCCAGCACCATGGCGCCCATGGCCAAAGGCGCCAGCAGCAGCGCCTGGGGCTTGACCAGCACGGCCAGCATATATACCGGCATGGCCACGATCCACCGGCCCTTGACGGCCTGGATCAAGGTAATCAGCAGCAACAGCGTGAGCACCGAATCCACCTGGCCCCATGCGGCCGAGTTGAGGATGGCCGCCGGGTTGAGGGCGTACAGCAGCGAGAGCAGCGCGGCCACGTTTTCCCCCAAGGAGCGCCTGAGCAGCCGGTACACCAAATACGCCCCCACCATATCGCAAAGTATGGGGGTCAATTTAATCAAAACCCAGGTGACCGGGCCATCGTAGGGCAGTCCCAGCAGGTTGCGCAGCGCGCCTACCAGCCAGAGCACCAACAGATAGGCGGGCGGATAATCGCAGAAGACCTCGTCGCTGTAAAAGTTCCAGGGTTTGACTTCCCACATGCGCTGAGCCCAGGCTTCGAAGCAGTTCATATCCACCTCGTAGCCGCGCACCAGAGCCGCCAGCAGCAGCCGCACCACCAAAGCCGCCAGCAGCAGGCAGATGAGCACCAAATGGACATCCTTCTCCCGCCGGCCCAGCTTCAGCCGGTTCTGGCTGGCACGGGTGGCCGCAATGATAAACAAGACCACAAAAATCGCGGAAATCAGAATCAACATGCCGCCCGAAGAGACCTCGTTCTCCTCCCCCTCCACCGTGTCATTCGAAGCCGGGGCTGTGGTGGAAAAATCAGCCACATACACGCCCTCCGGCGCTTCATCCACCTCTTCCATGGTGAAGTTGTCGAACCAGGCCTTGCCGCTGTTGAGTGAACTGTAACCCCCCACCCGGGCCATGACGGTAAGCTGATGCTGATCTTCCCCGGCTACGCCGTACAGCTCCAGCTCCACCCATTCGCCCTGGGTATCGTATACATAATCCGAACTTTCAAAGGTGTCGGACACCGAAATACCGGCGCCCGCCTCGCCCACCGGACAATTTTCCGCCTTGACCATACACCTTAACACATACATGGAGCCCGGGGTGACCGAAACGGTCTGTTCAAAGCGGGCGTCGTTGGTATCGGCATTCTCCACCACAATGCAGTTCCCGCCGTCATATCCGCCCTCTTCCACCGACAGATAGGACACGCCCTCTTCCCAATGCCACATGTTTTTTGTCCAGCCATCGGGCAGGCCATTGGCGCCGATCTCTTCAAAATCTCCGTTTTGAATCAGATTTCCCTCGGCCATGGCCGGCATGCAGGCCAGCGACAACATCAAAACAGTCAACCATGCGCATAAAATTTTGCCTCTTCTCATCTCAAAGCCCCCGAACTCTTTTTGCCCATATCCAATACGGCCTGGCAGACCGCGATACATCGCTCCATCAATCCATTTCCATATAATCAAACGCTTCCATTAAATGACGAATTTCCCCGCCTGTGAGTTCAACGACATCGAACCGCACCGGCTGATCCACCCCGCCGTTTTCGCTCAAATAGCGCAGGGCCGCCCGGCAGATCAACGCCTGCTTGCGCGGCGTGACGGCATCCAGTCCACTTCCATAACGCGCATTGCCCCGCGCCTTAACCTCTACAAAGACCAAGGTTCCCTGGGGCGCGCGCATAATCAAGTCGATTTCCCCGCCGCGTATGGTATAATTACGCGCCAAGGTCTTATAGCCCTTTTGTTCCAGATAGCGCATGGCCACCTCTTCGGCCGCGCTTCCCTGGGCCCTGCGGTTCATGCTTTCCAACCCTCGGGCAGAAATTTTTGTATGAAGCTCATCCTGTGCTCCGGACAAGGACCGTATTCGCGTATGGCCGCGATATGCTGAGCCGTTCCATAGCCCTTGTTTTTCTTAAAGCCATATTGGGGATACTGCTCATCCAACCGCTCCATATAGCGGTCACGCTTTACCTTGGCCACAATGGAGGCCGCGCCAATCATATAGCTTTCGGCATCTCCATGCACGATGGATTGGGTAAAGCCGGGCAAGCTCAAATCCTTCATGGCATCCACCAGAAAATAAGCCCCGGCGGCGCCGCAGGCCGCTTGTTCCATGGCCAACCGGGTGGCGTTCAATATGTTGATCTGATCGATTACTTTGGGCTCCACCCATCCAAATTCCAGATAATCGGCCGCTTCCACCAGCGCGTCAAACAAAGCCTCTCGTTTTTTCTCGCTGAGCTTTTTGGAATCGTCCACACCTTCCACCAGTTTGTGCTCAGGAATCACGATGCAGGCCGTCACCACCGGTCCGGCCAAGGGGCCTCTGCCCACCTCGTCCATGCCGGCCACCTGCTCCCCCCGCGACCAAAGTTCGCGTTCAATCCGGGTCAAGCGGACAAGTTTTTCCCTCGCCGTCTCTCTGGTTGCCATGTTCAACGTCCTCCTTCGCTCATCAGAGCCGCTCCGGAACCTGGTCCAAGGTAATGCGTCCAACCTTTCCGCTTCTGAATTCGTCCAATACCAACGCCGCGCCCCGGGCGGTGTCGGGCCGCGCCCCGGAGAGCAACCACCCACGTCCCTTGCAGGCCAGCTCCAGCAGCCGTTCGGGCAAGGGTTCCTCCCCTTCCTCGGTGCGGATCTTAAAGCGGGCCGCCGTCGCCTCGGGCGCCACCGCCATAAGCCTTGTCAAGAGCGCGCCGGCCAGTTCCTCGCCATCCAGAATCTGATCCCGAACCGACCCCAAAAAGGCCAATTCCTGGGCCACCTGCTGATCCTCCAACTTGGGCCAGAGCATGCCGGGCGTATCCAGGAGTTCCAGATAATTTCCCACCTTGACCCACTGTTTTGCCCGGGTCACCCCCGGCCGGTCGCTGGCCTTGGTTACATTGGAACCGTACAACCGGTTGATGAAGGTGGATTTGCCCACATTGGGAATGCCAATAACCATCAGACGCACGGTCTTGTTGACCCCGCGTGCCTTCATGCGCTCCACCTCGGCCTGGGTGGCGCGCTGGATGGGGGCGAGAACCTCCTTGGCCTTGCCCCCGTTGGCGTTGAATTTCACCGCGTCCAAGCCCTGGTCTCTAAAATAATCCATCCACTGCCGGGTACGGCGTTCTTCGGCCAAATCGGCCTTGTTTAAAATCAATATCCGCTGCTTTCCTCTGCACAGCGCATCCAAATCCGGGTTGCGCGTGGCGTAAGGCGCGCGCGCGTCGCATAATTCAATTACCGCGTCCACCGCGCGCATTTGCTCAATCAGCATGCGCCGGGATTTCGCCATATGGCCCGGATACCAATTGATTGTCGCCATAATGCCTCCATGTTTACGAAGATACAGTTTAGATTCTACCACATATTCCCAACCCACGCCAACCTATTCGCGCGGTATTTTAAAATATTTAATCAAAAAACACAGCATTGACTTCATAATTTCATAAATCACCCTAACTATACAAGAAAATAGCCGTATTTTAACGATATCCTCAGTATGCAAAGGGCAACACGGTTTTCCGGGGCGGGCCACGTCCATGTCTGCGTTTTCCCCTCGCCTTACCCCCAGATCGCCCCTTCAGACGGCGAAGCCATCCAAAACTGTAAAAACGCGCCCCGATCGAATGCTTTTCAGCCCATCGAGGCGCATTAAAAATTCCTTTTTCCGGATCGATCCCAATTTCCGCCCTAGAACAGGTTGCTCAGTTCAATTCCCGCCTTGAACAACTCGCCCGGCACGCTGCTGAACAGCGGGCTGATGGATTCGCAGTTATAGAAACGCATAATGGTTTCCGCAAACAGCGGGGCCACCGAAATGGTCTTGAACCTGGGATTGTTTTGGATATTCGGATTGATGACCGTGTCGGTGGAGACCACCAGCTCAATGGGGCTGTTTTCAATGCGCTTTACTCCGGCCTCACTGATGATGTTATGGCTGAGCAGGGCAAAGATCCGTTTCACGCCGCGCTGCTTTAAGGTATGAGCCAAATTGACCAACGTGCCGCCGGAAATGGTAAAATCATCAACGATCAGCGCATTTTTGCCCTTAACCTCACCGATAATCTCCAAAACCTCGGCCCTTTCGTCATGGGCAACCCGGGTTTTGTCCCCAATGGCCACCGGCATGCCCAAAGCCGCGCCAAAACGGCGCGCCTGTTTTGCATAGCCCGCGTCCGGGGATACCACCACTGTGTTCTCCAAATTCATTTGGCGAATGGTTTCACACAGGATGGGCAAGGCATACAGATGATCCATGGGCTTCTTAAAGAAGCCCTGCACCTGGGGCGAATGCAAATCCATGGTCATCACCCGGTCCATGCCCGCCAACTCAATACATTCCGCGCAAACCCGCGCGCGAATGGAAACCCGGGGTTCATCCTTTTTGTCGCCCTTGGCATAGCCAAAATAGGGCATAACCAGCGTAACATGAAGCGCGCTTGAGCGCTTGAGCGCGTCCAGCCAGAACAAAATCTCCACAAACTCGTCGTTGGGCGACATGCCGATGGGCTGAACCAAATATACATCCCGGTCGCGCACCGATTCATTGATGCGCACAAAGGTATTGCCTTCCGAAAAACGAATCACCTGAGAACTCCCCAGCGGGCGTCCCATATAGCGGCACATGCGCTCGGCAAAGGCATGGCCACCGCTTCCCGCAAAGATCGAGATATTGGCATTGTCAAACATGGTGGTATGCTCCTCTCAGTTTCGATTTCGTTTCCGCGAGCAACAAGACTTATTTGGATGCGATGACCTCAATTTCAATGCTCACGCCCAGGGGCAGCGCACCCACCTGCATGCAGGTCCTGGCCGGAAAGTTGGGGCCGAAATATTCGCCGTAAATCGCGTTCACCGTGCCGAAATCCGCAAGGTCGGTCAGGAATACGCTGACCTTCAGTGCATCCTGCATGGTCAGATTCATCTCCCCCAAAACGGTCTTGACATTCTCCAACGCCTGGCGGGCCTGGGCCTCAATGCCGCCTTCCACCACCTTGCCGGTGGCCGGATCCAGCGGAATCATGCCGGAAACAAAAACCGTGTCCCCATGAATCACCGCGGTGGAATAGGGTCCTACCGCCTTGGGTCCCTTGCTGGTCAAAAAACATTCCTTCATCTGTCTTCTTCCTCCTGTAAAAATAGTGTAGCCAATAAAAGCATATTCATGCTGTCAGCCCCAAAGATTATTCGACAACCTCTTCTTCTTCCGGCTCATGAATGCCCTTCCAATAGGTATCGGGCTGAGCCGCATAGGTATCGGTGCTCAAGAGTTCGCGTTTAATCACCTCGCCGGTGCTGATCCGGGTGTAGACCCGATAGCCCCTGCTCTTGGCGCCTTTTTTGCCCTCGGATTTCAAAACCGGTTCATCGGTGGTATAGTACACATGCTCACCGGTGGTATCCTTGACATAATTCTTTTTGCCGGTGGTGATATCATCCTGGATGGTTTCGGACTCCAGGGTAATCTTGATATCTTCCTGGGGCGTTCCATAGATGTTGACATACGCCCTTTTGTCCTTGACGCCGGCGAAAATGAAGATGGTGTGTCCGGTATTGTTGGTAAAGACCAGGTCCTTGGTGTTTCTGTACACCGCCGCGTCCAGGCTGAGCTTGGCATAGCCCACGGTCATGCCGTGACTATAGCGCTCGTCAATTTGAAGCCCGGCCTTTAACACCGCATTGTATAAGGTAGTGCTGGCCTGACAGGCCCCGCCGCCGATGCCATCCACCACTTCGGTGCCCGCGTATTCGGGTGCTTCCAAGAAACCATTTTCCTTGGTCCTGGCCCCAACCACCTTATTAAAGGAAACCTGCTGGCCATCCTCCACCACCATGCCGTTAAATTTGAGCAGCGAAAGCTCCACATTGTGGCTTCGGTTGGCGCCGCTGTTCTTCAGCGAGGTGGCGGCTCCGGAAATTTTAACTGTGGAGCTTTCCAATTCCTCCTCGCTGATTGAGGGCTCGATCACCGTGGGCGAAAGCTCGATATTCTGGCTCTCTCCCGAATACAGCAGGGCCACCAATTGATCCTTAAGCGCCTGAGCGTCCAGCTCATACCCCTCTTCAGACGGCCCCACTTCCAAGGTATCCTCGGTGGTGATGGTCACCGTGGCGTTTTGAACCGGCTTATCCACCTGGGATTTGATCTGGTTTACAAAATCATCCAACGCCTGCTCGTCGTAAACCAGCTCACTTTCCAGGGCCACCGGCTGACTCCTCAATTCCTGAATCGTCTTCTGCCGCTCAAACCATCCACCCTCATGCCCCAGGCTCCAGGCCTGCTCCACCAAGGCCGTGACATCCCGGCTGGCGTTTACCGTGGCCGGGGTGAAGGTCCATTCCTGCCCTTCAAAGCTCAAAACCACGCTCTGAGCCGCAAACCGTTCGGCATAGGCTTGATTCAGCTGCTCCGCGACCTCTTCCTTTCCATACCCGGTCAAGTTCACCCCGTCTATGGATACGCCGGGGTAAAAGGTATTCCCGTGAATGCCCAGGTCCAAAGCCAGACGTCCATACACAAACACAACAACGCACAGCGCCACAAAAATCGCGAAACGAACCAAGCGGAAAATGCGCTTGCGCCTACGCTTTTTTTGCTGCATGTAACGGCTTTTTGTAGTGTGCCGGTAGTTCATGACTTCCTCCTGCCATTTTAGTATCAAAACCCTTTCGTGAACAATGGCAACTCACCGAACAGGTGAAACGGAAGACGGGTAACTATGGAGAAACCGCCTCACGGACCGCATCATCTTTTTTTCACAAAGGGTATATACTCAGTATACCACAAAATTGGTTCTATAATCGGTCAATTGTCGAACAAAGTTCGTAAAAATCTATATCACTTTTGGCCCATCTGTTTAAACCCTGTCCCATTTTCACAGTTTTGTTATCCCCATGATAATCGCTGCCGCCGGTTACCAGAAGCCCCATATGTCGCGCCAATGCGTCCATGCGGGCGGCATATGTGGCGTCCTGGGCCGAATGATAGGCCTCGACCCCCATCAGTCCCCCGGCTTTCCATTTTTCGAGCATGGCGGGCAAATGTTGCTGATCCATACGAATCAACCGGGGATGGGCCAGAACCGCCACTCCACCCGAGGTCCGAATCCATTGCACGGCTTCCTCCACCGAAAGATAGACCCGGGGCACATAGGCTGGCGCCTCCCTGCCGATATAGCGCCTGAAGGCTTCATCCATATCCTGCACCACGCCGGCCTCCACCAGAGCCCGGGCCACATGGGGCCGGCCCACCGCGCCCTTGGCAAAGCGCAACACCTGCTCCATGGCAATGCCGACGCCCAATTCATGGAGCTTTTCCACCATCCGATTCGCCCGCGTCCCCCGCTCGGCGCGCAGTTGAGCGATCTTCTGCGAAATCAGCGCCCGCTTCTTGATCCCATAGCCCAGCACATGCACTTCCATATCGCCGCCCGCGCTGAGCTCAATGCCCGGCAAAAGGCGAACGCCCCTTTGAGCGGCCTCCTCAACAGCCGCATCCAAGCCGTCCACGGTATCGTGGTCGGTAAGGGCAACGGCCTCAAAGCCCTGCTCCGCCGCCTTCTGAATCAATTTTCTTGGTTCATCCGTCCCATCCGACGCATTGCTGTGCATATGCAGATCAATCTTCATAAAACGCTCCACTTTCCCGAAACGATTGCAAAACACCAGTCCCCTCCCAAGCGGCAGACTGGTGTTTTGCGATAGGATAACCGGCCTACTCGGTGGCCGCCTCAACGGAAGTTCTTTCCATCAATTCTTTAAACTCTTTGGCGTCCAGCTTTTCCTTTTCAATCAGGCAGGCGGCCAGCGCGTGAAGCTTATCCATATGACGGGTCAGGATATCGGTGGCGCGCTGATAGCTGCTCTCCAACAGATCGTGTACCTCGCGGTCCACCTGGGCGGCCACTTCCTCGGAATAGCTGCGCGACTGCGAAAAGTCACGGCCCAGGAATACCTCATGATCGTCTCCCAGGAAAATATGCCCCAGCTTCTCGCTCATTCCATAATGAGTCACCATGCTCCGCGCAATCTTGGTGGCGTGCTTCAAATCGCTGGTGGCGCCAGTGGAAACATCGCCCAGGACCAACTTCTCGGCGCAGTTTCCACCCAAACTGGAGCACATATCCCCCAACAGATGGGCCTTGGTGATGTAATTGGTTTCCTCCTTGGGCAAAGACATGGTATATCCCCCCGCGCTGCCCCGGGGAATAATGGAAACCTCATGCACCGGGTCGCATTCCGGAATGTAATACGATACCACCGCATGGCCGGCCTCATGATAGGCCACCAGATTCTTGTCCTTTTCCGTTACCTTGCGGCTCTTTTTTTCCGGACCCACACTCACACGGGTGATGGCTTCCTCCACCACCGGCATGTTGATTTCCTGTTTGCGCTCACGGGCCGTCAAAATGGCCGCTTCGTTGAGCACGTTTTCCAGGTCAGCGCCGGTGAAGTAGGGCGTTCTGCGCGCCAGCACCGACAGATCCACATCCGCGCCCAAGGGCTTGCCCCGGGCGTGCACCTTGAGGATTTCCTCGCGGCCCTTGACATCCGGATAGTTTACCACAATCTGGCGGTCAAAGCGGCCGGGACGCAACAGCGCCGGATCCAATATATCCGCCCGGTTGGTGGCGGCCATGACGATCACACCCTCATTGGCCGCAAATCCATCCATTTCCACCAACAGCTGGTTCAAGGTCTGTTCGCGCTCATCATGCCCGCCGCCCAGACCGGCGCCGCGCTGGCGGCCCACCGCGTCAATCTCATCGATAAACACAATCGACGGCTGATGGCGCTTGGCCTGGTCGAACAAATCGCGCACCCGAGAGGCGCCCACGCCCACAAACATTTCCACAAAGTCCGAACCCGAGATGGTAAAGAAGGGCACCCCGGCCTCGCCGGCCACCGCCTTGGCCAGCAGCGTTTTGCCGGTGCCTGGCG
>DVJW01000036.1 GCA_018716505.1 Candidatus Faecaligallichristensenella faecipullorum
GTTCGAAGCCTTTGGAAATTCTCAATTACATCGTAAAAGCCGAATCCCTTATTTTTATCGCGCACGGTCTGTCCCTCGTCGGGCCAGGGTTTGTGCTGAATGGCATAAGGCTTTTTGGGGTGCATCCAGAGCTGATGTTTGCCTTCCTCCCAACAGATGAGCTGGCTTTCCGAAAGACTGGTGGCGTTGGTGAGCCGAAAGGGAAACTGAAGCCAAAGCCGGATGGTGTTTTCGGGGAAGAGATTCATGAGATAGTCCACCTGGTCAACGGTGGACTGATATACCACTTCCTCGTCGAGGAACAAAAGTCCGACCCGCCGGTTACGCCTATGCGCCTCGAGAAGCGTCATGTAGGCCAGCACCGTGGAATCCTTGCCGCCACTTATGGAGACGATGATTTTATCGAACTCGTCAAAGATGTAGCGGAGCCGTTCCTCGGCTGCCTCGGCCACGTTCTTCGGCACATATACCTGTTTGAGCATAAAATTCCTCCAGGTGCTGAATCCAATCAGCCAGATTGTGATAATAAACCTCGTCCACCGGGAGATGGGTGGTAATAAAGTGAAGGTCATGAAGTTCGCTGATTTTCAAAAAATCATTGATGTCCATCTGACGCCGGGGAATATCCACCATGTGATAGGGTATCCCCGGTTGTATCTTTCGATAAACCGCCACGTTGTCCCTTCTCAACCGGCCGTTGCGCGCCACAAAGTTCATATCGGGATGGGCATCCACATAGGCACGCTTAAACTGGCCGCACCAGATATGCAGCCGCCGGGGCACATTTTCGGGATCGCCCTCCCCCAAGGAATTGAACAGCGCATCTCGTTCCTGCTCATAGCGCGCCCGGGCGTTGGCAGGCAGCGCCACCCCTGTCTGGTTCAAGGTGTAATAATGAGGTTTGATATCCACCGGCGCTTCCTGAAGAAATTTCATTTCAAAGGGGCGCCCCTTGTATTTCCCGGGAAATTCCTTGTCCAGCAGGATCATGAAGTCGTTTGGGTCGGATACAAAGGGAAAATATTCAAAGATTAGCCGGTGGGGCGTCTGATTAAGGTAATGATGGAGACAATTGTAGGTCAGATCGCTGCGCTTTCGGGTGCGCAGGCATTCGTTGATGACCAATAGATAGGAGGCGTCCACCTTCTCCAGCAACGGGTAAAACACCCGATACATAATAATATCGTCATAGGTGTATGACTCGGTCTCACATCCGGTGAGTGAGGCGATTTCCTTACCGTCCAGGGCAAAGGCGGGCGGCGAAAACAGAACGATCTTCTGCACGCCGCTCTCCTGTACCATCTTCTGAATTCGATTCAGCTTTTCCGCTTTGGTATAGCCAAGCGCAATCATTTGTTATCCTCCGTTTCTCTCCCGTGGAGCCAAAGAACGCCATTGCGCAGCTTGAGCTCTGAGCGAAACCGCTCGGCCAGGTTTTCCTTGCGCTCCAGACAGGCCAAAATACGCTGGTCAATGGTATCCTCTGCGTAGATGTCCACAATTTCCACATCGTGGGCCTGACCCAGCCGGTGCAGCCGGTCTTCGGACTGCGCACGGGTAGCCCAACTCCAATCATTATTATAATATACCGCAGTGTGGCAATATTGCAAGTTCAACCCGTAACCTGCGCAGGATTTATTTGCGATTAAAAAGCGGGCAGAGACACTGAAGCGATCCAATTCCTGCTGGCGGCAGCGCTGGTTGATGCCGCCATAAAACAGTGCTGTGCTGTCCCGGCCATATTCTTCCTGTAATATTTTCTGAATATCGAATAGCTCATGGGTAAACTTTACCCAGATAACCACCTTTTCGCCGGCGTGTTTTAATACCTTTTTCAGGCATTGGATGCGAGGATTTTCATAAAGGGAATCAAACATCGGGCCATGACGGATGCTTTCTTCGGGGGCGGAAAGCATTTTATGGCCGCTGGTAACGGCCTGAAGGGCGATAAAGGTGCGATAGATGGCGATATCGCTGATGCCCCCGCTGCGCTCGGCAAAGGTACCCAGGAAAGCGCGCATGGTGGACTCATAATGGGCCCACTGTCCGGGAGTCAGGGAAAAGCCCGCCTTCAAAGCCCGCTTTCCGGGCAGAGAGAGACAGTCGGCTTTTTTTACCGTGTAGCTATAGGGCGCGATTTTGTCCGCCAGATAGTCCACGTTCAGCACCCGGCGGATCCGGCTTTGAAAGCGATGGTCAAATTCAAGATGGTTGGCCGCAAAGGACCAATAGGAACGGTAACCCAGGATGCGCCAATCCAAAAGATACCATTGGGCGTAAAGATCGGCTTCATTGTTGCTGATGGGCGTTCCGTTCAGCAACAGGCGGTAGGCACATCCCCGGGCCAGACGGGTGATGCGCTGGGTGCGGATGGCCGCGCTGTTTTTGACCAGATTGCTCTCGTCCACCACCAACATGGTTTTGCCCGAGGCTATAAAATGATCCAGCGCCGCGTAAAGGCTGACGCTGGAGGACAGGCTTTCAATGCCGTGGATGGCGATAAAGGACAGCGCGCCCTCGGCGTGCTTTTTTATATCCGCGCGCAAGCTGGTCTTCACCGAACATGGGCAGAGCCACAGCACCCGGTCGATTTTTCCGGATTCCTGGCGGCGTTTGATCATCTCCAGGGCGGTTCGGGTTTTGCCGGTGCCCATTTCCATATATAGCGCGCCCACTTTGATAGGCAAGAGTTTTTCCACGGCCCGGGCCTGATGGGGGAAAAGACCGGTTTTTAGTTCGATCACGGATTATACCTCGTCGTCCATCAAGTCGCTCAACACAGCCCGGCTGCTGGTCAGAATCTGCTTCAGGCCGTCTTTCTGTTCTTTTTTTATGGTAACCGGCCGCACGCATGCCGCGCTTTCCAGCCGGGCGCGCTCCTGGGTAAGCCGCTGGCGGGCTGCCCAGCTCACCCGAAAGTCATACAGGCGTATGAGCTCACAAAGTCCTTCGAACTGGGAAAAAGGGACGGTGTAACATTTCCTTGGGTTGCTCCATTTCGGATACCGGGTCAAGGCGCTCAAGGCGGATCGGGCCGGCTGGTCCTCGCGCTCAAAATAAACCTCAAAGCTGCTTAAGGTGGCGTGGATCCATCGGGTATGGCGCGGCTCATACACCCCGCGGATGACCATGTCCCGGGTTTTTTCGCTGGGCATGGCCACCGCAAAGCCACCCGACAACAGCTCCATGGCCAGCTCCACCGCCCGATCCTCCGGCTCGCCATCCTGGATCAGACATTTTAGATGCCAGGCGCCGGCCTCCGCGCTCCAACGAAACCTTTGGCGGTATACGATCCTGCGGAAGGCGTCGTTGCGCTCATATATGGCCAAAATTCTGCGCTCCGTAATTCGAATTTCCACACATCCCGGTTGAGTTATCAATTCGGGACGCACCATCAGCTGTTCATTGATTGAGATGGCGGGACTTTCCACCGATTGGGTCTCAGGGGAAAGGGAGCGCTGCGCCTGAAGGGCCTTTTGAATAAACGGGCCCCGGGCCAAAACGCTGCGATTTTCGATGAACCAGCGGGCGGACGTGGTTTGCACAATGATTTTTTGATATTCGCTCACCTGTCCGGCCCACTCCATAAGCTCTTTGCCCTTCAGCCAAGTGATATTGCGTTCCAAAGTGGCCATCAGGTTGGCTCGGATGGTGGTCGCCCAGGCGACCTGTTTTTCACTTCCCGTGAGCTCGGGCAACCCCTGCGCCCGGGCGGCATCGGCGTTGCGCCGGTATTCTTCCTCCCGCGCCTTGAGCCTGCACGCGCCGCAAGGTTGGCTGAAATATTTATCCGCGCGCGGTTTGCAATTTTGAGCGGGACCGTATAGGTTGACGCTCCCTGGATGGCCGCAAATATGAGTACCCGAATAAATCATGCCGTTTCCCCCTTCCCGTGCCGGGGAAATATGTGGTTGCAAGGTAAAAATATTCCCCCCGATTCGCTGGTCATTGGCGGGCCGGCGCCGCCATGCCGTTGAATCGAAGGGATGATCCCAAACGTCAAAGGAGATTGGAATGGGGCGCGGTCCGCGCTGATTATGCGTTGGACCTTGAAACTACAAGGTTCGTTTAAGGCTATATTTGCTAGTATATCATAAGAAAAATACTTTGTGAACAGACATCAGTCACCTTTCGCCTCCATAAGTGCGGGAAATTTTCCGATTTTTTGAAAGAAATTCGCGCGCTGTTTTCAAATTCGTTTCTTCCTGTATTTGGAGGGAAAGTATCGGGGAAAAATGAGATTTTGTATACAAATGAAGAACTTATGTAACGAAGAAATCCATTGAGGGCCCTGAAGATTAACTTTGGGACAGCGGCGGCTCAGTGCTTTACGCCTGTTGATGAATGTGTTATAATAATCTACATGTCAAGGAATGCATATCAGGAGACGGGTGTATGCGCATAATATCCGGAGAGGCCAGGGGAAGAAAGCTGTTTGCCCCCCAGGGACTGAACACCCGGCCCACGGCCGACCGGGTGAAGGAATCGGTGTTTAACATTTTAGGCCGCCGGGTGGTTGAGGCCCGGGTGTTGGATCTGTTTGCGGGATCCGGAGCGATGGCCCTGGAGTGCATAAGCCGGGGCGCTGACTTTGCGGCGCTGGTGGATCAGGATCGGGGCGCGGCCGCGGTAATTGAGAAAAATATCGCGCTTTTGCGCTGTGCCGAAAGAACGCTGCTTATCAATATGGATTGGCGCCGCGCGCTGAAACAGATGCGGGGATACAGGTTTTCGTTGGTCTTCATGGATCCGCCCTACAAAATGGTGGAAAGCTATGATCAGGCCGCCCAGGCGCTCAAAGAGGATGGGCTGTTGGAGGATGACGCCACGCTGGTCATGGAGCACAGCCGGGAAGTTTCCCTGGAAGACCGGTTGGGCCAGGGTTTTGAAATATTTGATAAACGGGTTTACGGCGAAAGCGCGGTGAGTTTTGTCAGGCGAACGGAGGAAGAAGATCATGAGTAGCTGTATCTTTCCGGGCAGCTTCGATCCGTTGACCGTGGGCCACCTGGATTTGATTCAGCGTTGCGCCCGCATGTTCGACGGAGTGGTGGTGGCGGTGATGTGCAACCCCGAAAAGCGCAGTGCCTTTAGCCCCGAGGAGCGGGTGGATATGATTCGCAAATGTGTGCGCGGCCTGAAAAATGTGTCGGTCATCCATTCGGAGGGCTTGACCATAGACGCTGCCCGGCGGGAAGGGGTTCAGGTCATGGTGCGCGGGGTGCGCAACGAGGTGGATTTCGGCATGGAAGTCCAGTTGGCCACCATAAACCGCCACCTTTCCCAGGGCATGGAAACGTTGCTCCTGCCCACGCTGCCGCAATATGCCTGGGTGAGCAGTTCCATCGTGCGGGAGGCGGCCCAATACGGCGGCCGCATCGAGGGATTGGTGCCCGGGGAAATTTTGGAAGATGTGCGCAAACGGTTTGCACGCTGAACCTAAGCATAGAGCCATACGTCTAAGCGGCGTCAGGCCGCGTTTCGAAGGGGCCCCGCGCCCGCTTCGATTCATCAGCTGGAAGGAGAAGAGAGAATGGATACCAGAGATCGGGACAATGCGATGAACTTCGATGAGGCCGAGGCGGGTTATACTGGCCGGGATGTGGATGGTCTGCCCCATATGGTGGTGGAAGATTGCGAGGAAATGTATAAACTGCTCGATTTTTTGGAGCAGGAGCTGCAGAACCCGCCCGGACGCCGGCTGATGGGTCCCAATGTGGACGTGGAGCGCTGCATTGACATTGTGCAAAACATCCGCGAAAACCTGCCTTCGGCCATCCAGAATGCCCAGCGCACCTTGGATGAGCGCGAGCGCATCCTGCGCAATGCCGAGCGGGCGGCCGCGGATATCAAAAAACAGGGCAGGATTCAGGCCGATGGCGACATTGCCAGCGCCCAGGCCACCATTGCCGAGGCCAGCAAGCAGGCCCAGAATATCGTGGACGACGCCCAGCGCCAGGCCGACAATATTCTGGCCGAGGCCAAGGAACGGGCGGATGCCCTGGTGGCCAAGTCTGAAATTTTGCGCCGCGCCGAAACGGAGGCCGATGATATCGTGAACCGCGCCAATGCCGAGGCCAATGAGCGCAGGCTTCAGATTAACAATTATGTGCGCAATATATTGGACGGCCTGGAGGCTGATCTCACCGACAGCATAAACGCGCTTCAGACCACCCGGAAAAATCTCGGGGTAAACCGCTGAACCCGCCCCATAAAACAGCGCCCGCTTCCGTTCGGGTTTTCCGAAGGAGCGGGCGTTTTTATGAGTTTTCTGTCGGGGGAGGCAACAAAGCTCTGGCGGCTTTAAAACAGTCCGCGAAAGACCAGGGCCACGCCAAAGATGCACAGCGGGATGCCCACGATGGCGCCGACCACCGAGACGCAGAGCAGCACGCCGATGCCCACTGCCACAAGGCCCAGAATGAGCGCGAAGATATGGCCGGTGAGCGAGAGAATCAGGCCGATCAGGCCGCCGGCTAGGCTGATGATTCCGCCGATTAGCCAGCTCAAAAATTCAAAGGGCCAGGTAATAAGCCACATGATGTTCACCTCCAATTCAAATTATACCGCGACCGCCCGTTTTTTTCCAAAAGAGCGCCATTAGATCATGATTAGAATTTCATGAGATTTCTGAGCGTGGGAAAAACAACCTGCGGATGCTTGCATGGGGCGCATTTATATGGTAAAGTGTTAATAGGTGAAAATACCCTGGGTATGTTTGAGGCTATGCCGGCGGGAGGGATGATTATGTACGAATCCAAGATAAAAGACGAGCATACCGAGCTGTTGGTGAAGGCGATTTTGGAGCTTAAAACGCCCGAGGAATGCTACCGGCTGTTCGATGATTTATGCACCATTCGCGAAATTCAGGATCTGGCCCAGCGCATGGAGGTGGCCCAGATGCTGCGCAAAAAAACCACTTATAATGAAATTGCCCAGAAAACCGGGGTGAGTACCGCCACCATAAGCCGGGTCAACCGGTGTTTGACCTATGGCGCCGGGGGCTATGAAACGGTGCTCAAACGGCTGGAGGAGAAGGAAACCAAATGATTGATCTGGAAAAAATGAATCCGCCCCAAAGGCAGGCCGTCTTGACCACAGAGGGGCCGCTTTTGGTGCTGGCGGGCGCCGGCTCGGGCAAGACCCGGGTCTTGACCCATCGCATTGCCTATCTATTGGAGAAAGGCGTGCCGCCCTGGGCCATTTTGGCCATTACTTTTACCAACAAGGCCGCCCGGGAAATGAAAGAGCGGGTGGAGGGCCTGGTGGGCGACGCGGCCTCTGAGGTCTGGGTCTCCACCTTTCACGCCTGCTGCGCCCGCATCCTGCGCCGGGATATCGAAAAGCTGGGCTATCAGCGCAGTTTTTCCATCTATGACGACGACGATCAGATGTCGGTCATCAAACAGATTCTCAAGGAGCAAAACCTGGGCGACAAGGCCTATCCGCCCCGGGAGATCAAGTCGGCCATTTCCGATGCGAAAAACCGGCTGTTGACCCCCAAGGAATGGCTGAAGGAGAAACAAAACGATTTCCGCAGCAAAAAAATCGCCGAGGTCTTCGAGGCCTACGAAAAGACGTTAAAGAATAATAATGCCCTGGATTTCGACGATCTGCTGGTCAAGACCATAAAGCTGCTGCTGGATCATCCGCCGGTACTGCAGTATTATCAAAATAAGTTTTCTTATATCCTGGTGGATGAGTATCAGGACACCAACCCGGCCCAGTACGACCTCATCCGGCTGCTCAGCGGCTCCAAGCGCAACCTTTGCGTGGTGGGCGACGACGATCAGTCCATCTATGGCTGGCGCGGGGCCGATATCTCGATTATCCTGGGCTTTGAAAAGGACTATCCGGACTGTCAGGTCATCAAATTGGAGCAGAATTACCGTTCCACCAGCAATATCCTGAATGCGGCCAACTCGGTCATCGACCACAACATGGGCCGCAAGGGCAAGGTGCTTTGGACCGACGCCGGGGAGGGCGAAAAGATTCAGGTTTATGAGGCCGAGGACGAGCGGGACGAGGCCGCCTTTGTGTGCGAAAGCCTGAAGCGCCTGATGAATCGGGGCATAACCCCGGGCAAGGCCGCAGTGCTCTACCGCATGAACGCCCAGTCCCGCGTGCTGGAAGAGGCTCTGGTGCGCATGGGCATTCCCTACCGGGTCTACGGGGGCATGAAGTTCTATGACCGCAAGGAGGTCAAAGATCTGGTGGCCTATCTGCGGGTTCTGGTCAACCCGGACGACGATGTCTCGGTGCGCCGCATCATCAATGAGCCCAAGCGATCCATTGGGGACAGCACCGTGGCCCTGCTTCAGCAATACGCCGCGGAAGAGGAGATTTCCTTGTACGCCGCGGCCCTGAGCGCCGACGAGGTGGAGCTTTCCGGCCGGGCCAGAAGCGCGGTGAATAAGTTTGGCGAACTGATGATCGAGCTGCTGGACATGAAGCAGGAATTGCCCCCGGATCAGCTCTTGCGGGCCATGATTGAAAAAATCGGCTATGAAAAGCAGTTTACCGAGGTCAAATCGGATGAAAACCAATCCCGATTGGACAACATAAAGGAACTTGAGGGCGCGATTTCCGAATACGTCCAGCAAAATCCAGAGGGCGGGCTGGAAGGATTTTTGGAAAACGTGGCGCTGGTGACCGACTTGGACAATATGGAGGGCGAGAGCCAGGCCCTGACCTTGATGACCTTGCACAGCGCCAAGGGCCTGGAGTTCCCGGCGGTGTTTTTGATCGGCATGGAGGAGGGGATCTTCCCCTCCAACCGCTCCATGCTGGACGAGGACCGCATGGAGGAGGAGCGCAGGCTGTGCTATGTGGGCATAACCCGGGCCATGAAGGTGTTGTACATGACCCATGCCCGCACCCGCGCGGTGTTCGGCATGCGCCAGGCCAATCCGCCCTCCCGCTTTCTGGATGAAATTCCGGCGCGCTATAAGGATAACGCCGGGCTCATCCGGGTGAGCGGCCGCACCGTGCCCCCGCCGCGCACCCGCCAGCAGGCCCCGGTGGATAGCTTTTCCCGCACCGCCGCGGCCCGGCGCACGGGCGGAGCTTTGGGCATCGAGGGACTCAGCAAGGGCTTCCCGGCCTTTGTGGGCTCCAAGGCGCGGGAGGTCGCGCCCGCGGTGCTGTTTAAGGCCGGGGATAAGGTGCGCCACACGCGGTTTGGCCAGGGCGTGGTCCTGGAAGTTCAGGGCTCGGGCCGGGAGGCCAAGCTCAAAATCCGGTTTGAAAGCGGCGAGGTGAAGCTGTTCGCCGCGGCCACCGCGCCGGTGGTCAAGCTGGGCTGATGAAAACCGGGCGGGCTGGTGGAGAAGCTCTGGGCCCTGGGAAAAATGATTGCTGCGGAGGGGATCGTTTGGATATTCGGCAGGAAATGCGCCGTCTGGTGGACCGGCTCAATGAAACCGCTTACCAGTATTATGTGTTGGATGAGCCCACCATTTCGGATAAGGAATGGGACGAAATGTACGACCGCCTGGTCAAGATGGAGCAGGAGAGCGGCATTATCCTGGAGGATTCCCCCACCCATCGGGTGGGGGGCGAGCCCCTGGCCGCCTTTGAGCCCCATCGCCATCTGGCCCGGCTTTGGAGCATGGACAAGGCCCAGTCGGTGGGAGCCCTGCGCGATTGGGCGGCCCGGGCCGAAAAACTGCGCGCCGAGGCGGTGGAGCGGGGCGAAGACTTGCCCGAGCTCAAGTTTGTGGTGGAGCATAAATTCGACGGCCTGACCATCAACCTGACCTATGAGGACGGGCGGCTCGTGCAGGCCGCCACCCGGGGCAACGGCGAGGTGGGCGAGGGGATTTTGCAGCAGGTGCGCACCATTCATTCCATTCCGCTGACCATCGCCTTTAGGGGGCGCATGGAGGTGCATGGCGAGGGCTTTATGCGCCTTTCGGTGTTGGAAAAGTATAATGAGACCGCCAAGGAGCCCCTGAAAAATCCGCGCAACGGGGCGGCGGGCGCGCTGCGCAATCTGGATCCCAAGGTGACGGCTGAACGCCATCTGGACGCCAGGTTTTATAACGTGGGCTATATCGAGGGCAGGGATTTCCGCGACCATCGGGAAATGCTGGAGTTTTTGAAGGAAAATCATTTCCCGGTCTCCGATTTTGAGGGCTGGGCCGATAACATCGACCAGGCCATTGAACAGGTGCAGCGGGTGGAAGAGGAGCGCGCCGGCCTGGATTATATGATCGACGGCGCGGTGATTAAAATCTGCGATTTCGCCACCCGCCGGGCGCTGGGCTATACCGATAAATTTCCGAGGTGGGCGGTGGCCTACAAGTTCGAGGCCGAAGAAGTGACCACCTATCTTCGGGACGTCACCTGGGAGGTGGGGCGCACCGGCAAGCTCACCCCGCTGGCCCATTTGGAGCCGGTGGAGCTGGCCGGGGCCACGGTAAAGCGCGCCACCCTCAATAACTTCCAGGACATCCAGCGCAAGCGGGTTAAGCTGAACGCCAAGGTGTGGGTTCGCCGCTCCAATGAGGTGATTCCCGAGATCATGGGCCGGGTGGAGGAGTATGAACCCGGGGAAAAGGAGATCGAGCTGCCCGAGGTCTGTCCGGCCTGCGGGGCGGCGCTTCAGCAGCGGGGCGCGCATATCTTCTGTCCCAACCGGGACGGCTGCCGGCCTCAGATCGTGGCCAGGCTCAGCCACTACGCCTCCCGGGACGCCATGGATATTGAAACCTTCAGCGAAAAGACCGCGCTGCAGCTCTATGAGGCGCTGGGCGTGGCTGAGCCCAGCCAGCTGTACGCCCTGACCGCGGATCAGCTGGCAAGCCTTCCACGCTTTGGAGAGAAAAAGGCGGCCAATTTGATGGCCGCCCTTCAAAAGAGCAAGCATTGCCCGTTGGATGCCTTTATCTTTGCCATCGGCATTCCCAACGTGGGGCGCAAGACCGCCAGAGACCTGGCCGCGCGCTACGGTTCCATGGAGGCGCTGAGCCGGGCCGGAGTTGAGGAGCTCACCGCCATGGAGGACATCGGGGATATTGTGGCCCAAAGCATTGTGGACTATTTTGCCGATGAGCAAAACGCGGCCCAGCTCCGGGCGCTGGATGAAGCCGGGGTTCGCCCGTTTTGGCAGGAAAGGCCCACGGGCGGCGCGTTATCCGGCATGACCGTGGTGGTGACCGGAACCCTTTCGTCCATGACCCGCGCCCAGGCCGAACAGGCCATCCGGGACGCGGGGGGCGCGGCCTCTTCCTCGGTGTCCAAAAAGACCAGTCTGGTGGTGGCCGGGGAGAGCGCGGGCAGTAAACTGGACAAGGCGGGCAAGCTGGGGGTCAAGGTAATCGGCGAACAGGAATTTTTGGAACTGTTGAAAAATACGGGCGCGCCCGGGCGATAAGCGGGCACATTAGTGAAGTTTTGGGAAAAATCGCGCGTTTCTGTGGCTCAGGACGCGCGATTGTGCTATACTATATTACATATCGAAATATGCCCATACGAAACGGGTAGCCGAACGGGGGAATGGAAATGTACAGCATGACCGGCTATGGACGCGCTGCCCTGGATAAGGAAGGCCGCCAGATAACCATTGAACTGAAAGCGGTCAACCATCGGTTCCTGGATTTGTCCTTTCGGATGCCGCGCAGCTTTAACTTCCTGGAGGATGAGATGCGCCGGCGAATCGGGGACAAGTTGGCCCGTGGCCATGTGGATCTGTTCGCTACCTATCGAAACCTTCGCAGCGACGCCAAGAGCGTAACCGTGGACGAGGCGCTGCTGGCCGCCTATGGCCAGGCATTGGATCGGGTGGCCGAGCTGGCCGGGGTGGATGGCAAGAGGGGCCTTATGGATTTGGCGCGCATGAATGACGTGCTGGTGGTTTCCGAGGCCGAGGAGGATCAGGAGGCCTTAAAGGCCCTGGCCATGGAGGCCCTGGACGGGGCGCTGGAAAATATGCTGGCGATGCGTGAGCGCGAAGGCCAGGCCCTGAGGCGGGATCTCGCGGTTCGTTTGGACCATTTGGAGGCGCTCAATGCGCGCATTGAGGCGCGCTATCCGGATACCGTGCGCGAATATCAGCAAAAGCTGAAGGTGCGGGTGGAAGAACTGCTTTCGGGCGCCCAGCTTGACGAACAGCGTCTGGCCCAAGAGGTGGCCCTGATGGCCGACCGGTCCGCCATCGCCGAGGAGACGGTGCGGCTCAAGAGCCATATCGCCCAGATGCGCGAGACCATTGCCTTAAACCAGCCGGTGGGCCGGAAGTTGGACTTTATCGTCCAGGAGCTCAACCGCGAGGTCAATACCATAAGCTCCAAATCTCAGGATATTCCCATCACCCAGATGGTGGTGGAGGCCAAGGCCGAGATCGAGAAAATGCGTGAGCAGGTACAGAACGTGGAGTAAGATACGGAGGCAAGCATGGCCATTTCATTGATTAACATCGGCTTTGGAAACATTGTGTCCGCAAACCGGCTGGTGGCCATCGTCAGCCCGGATTCGGCGCCCATCAAGCGCATCATCCAGGACGCCCGGGACCGGGGCACCTTGATTGACGCCACCTGCGGGCGCAGAACCCGCGCGGTCTTGATTATGGACAGCGAGCACGTCATCCTTTCGGCGGTTCAGCCCGAGACCGTGGCCCACAGGCTGGACAGCAAGGACGCGCTGACGCTGGAGGAAGAGGAGGAATCGTGATGGCCCAGGGATTGTTGATTATCGTATCCGGCCCGTCCGGGGTGGGCAAGGGCACCATCTGCAAGGAGCTGGTGGAGCGCAGGCCCAACCTGAAGGTCTCCATTTCCTGCACCACCCGCGAGCGCCGCAGGAATGAGGAAGAGGGCGTACACTATTTTTACAAGACCGAAGAGGAATTTAACCGCATGGTCATGGAGGGCCAGCTGTTGGAGCACGCCTATGTTCACGGCCATCAGTATGGAACCCCCAAGGCCTATGTGGTGGATATGCTGGAAAAGGGATATGACGTGCTGCTGGAAATCGACGTTCAGGGCTCGATTGCGGCCATGAAGTCCTATCCCGACGCGGTAACCGTGTTTGTTCTGCCCCCGGATCGGGATCAGCTGCGCGAGCGGCTTCAAAATCGGGCCACCGAGACGCCGGAGCAGATTGCCCTTCGGTTGCGCAACGCCGAATTGGAATTGTTTATGGTCAAGGAATATCAGTACTGCGTCATCAACGACAAGTTGGAAGACGCGGTGCATGACGTGGAAGCCATATTGGATGCCGAACATTGCAAGGTAAGCCGGGGCGCTCAGGGCGCCGCCGGGCTTTGAACCATAATATAGGAGGTTTTTCTTATGATCGTGGATCCGCCCATTGGAAAACTTTTGGAGAGAGTGGACTGCCGATACACCTTGGCGGTGGAGGCCTCCAAGCGTGCCCGGGAGATTATCGGGGGCGCCAAGCCGCTCATTGAAACCAAGGAGACCAAGCCGCTGGCCATTGCCATTGAGGAGATCAGCCGGGGACTGGTGATGTACAGCCGTTCAGCGGAAAACGACGCCGAAAAGCTGCCGGATGAACACGCGCTGGTCATTGACTCCGAGGCGGCGCCCGAGGAACAGCCGTCGGACGGAGAAGAAACGGCGGAATAATTCAAAAAAAGAGGGGCATTGGCGGGGCGGGAGCGCCGCCAGTGCCTGATTGTATTTTTAGAAAAATAGCGTCCGGCTATGGGTTCGGACGCCAAGGAGGCATATCTATGCCGGATTTGTCCGGGAAATGTGTGGTATTGGGCGTAACGGGCGGCATCGCGGCCTATAAAGCGGCGGAAATCGTGAGCCGGCTTGGGAAAATGGGCGCCAAGGTGCGGGTGGTTATGACCCAAAACGCCACCCGGTTTATCACCCCCATAACCTTGCAGACCTTGAGCGGTCAAAAGGTACATGTGGATACCTTTGATGAGAGCTGGGAAATCGGGCACATCGCCCTGGCCAAGGAGGCCGATCTTTTGCTCATCGCCCCGGCCACCGCCAATATATTGGGCAAGATGGCCGCGGGTATCGCGGATGATCTGCTGTCCACCACGGCCATGGCGGTGAGCAATCGCGCGCCCATCCTGTGCGCCCCGGCCATGAACAGCGGCATGTGGCGCAGTCCGGCCAATCAGCAGAATATCGAAACCCTGACCCGGCGCGGGGTCAAATGGGTGGGCCCGGATAAGGGCCATCTGGCCTGCGGGGATGAGGATGTGGGGCGCATGTCCGCCCCGGAGGAAATCGTGGAGGCGGCCTGCGGCCTGTTGTTGAAAAAACAGGATTTAAAGGGCAAGCGCATTCTGGTGACCGCGGGCCCCACCCGGGAAATGTTGGATCCGGTGCGCTTTTTGAGCAACCGCTCCACCGGACGCATGGGCTATGAAATCGCCATGGCCGCCCGGGATCGGGGGGCTTCGGTTACCTTGGTCTCGGGCCCGGTGGCGTTGAGCGCCCCCGAAGGGGTGGAAAGGGTCTCGATTTTAAGCACTTTGGATCTGTATCAGGCGGTGGTCAGCCGCGCGCCGGAAATGGACGCGGTCATTCAGGCCGCCGCGCCCGCGGATTTCCGGCCCAAGGCCTATTCGGAGCGCAAGATCAAAAAGGATGGCAGCGCCATGACCTTGGAACTGGAGCCCAACCCGGATATTGCGGCCCAATTGGGCCGCCAGAAGCGCCCGGGCCAGCTGTTGATCGCCTTTGCGGCCGAGACCAACGACATGTTGGACAACGCCCGGAAAAAACTTTCGAAGAAGAACGCGGATATGGTGGTGGCCAACGACGTGACCATGCCCGGCGCGGGCTTTGAGGGTGCCACCAATCAGGTGGTGCTCATTGGGCGGGATTTTATGAAGCCCTTGCCCATGATGAGCAAGCGGGAAACCGCGGATGCCATCCTGGATCAAATGGCCGGTATGTTTGAGTAAATAGAAGGAGGAGCGCCATGCGGTATGCCGAGGTGATCGTGGATCTGGCCAGCGAAAGCGTTGACCGGGTGTTTACCTATTCGGTGCCCGAGCATTTGGCGCTGGAAGAGGGACATCGGGTGTTGGTGCCCTTTGGAAGCAGGAAAATCGAGGGGTTTGTGATGGGCTTTCAATCCGAGCCCGGCATAGACCCGGCGAAGATCCGCCCCATCATCGCCCGGTTGGAGGACTATCCCGCCCTGCTTCCCGAGATGATTCGCCTGGCCCAATGGATGCGGGAGCGCTATCACTGCAATCTGGTGGACGCCCTGCGGCTGATGATTCCGGCCCAAATGCGCGGCGGCCGGGTGAAGGAAAAGACGGTTCGGGTGGCCGCGCTCAAACTTCAAGGGCCGGAACTGGAGCGGGCGGTGGAAGGGCTGAACCGCGCGCCCAGGCAAAAGGCGCTGGTGGAAGCCCTGATGAAGGGCCCGATGCCCACCGGGGTCTTGAACGCCATGATCCCGGGGGCGGACGCGGCGCTCAGGGCGCTTTCGGAGAAAGGCCTGGTGTCCATCACCTCAGACGAGGTGCAGCGCAGGCCCTACGATAACCTGTCCCACCGGCCCGGCGAGGATCCGCCCCTGATGCCCGAACAGCGCCAGGCGGTGGACGAGCTTTTGCGGGCCCTGGAAGGGCGGGGCGGGCGCTTTCTGCTCAATGGGGTCACCGGAAGCGGCAAGACCGAGGTCTATATTCACGCCATCCGCCAGGTGCTGAAAAGCGGCCGCACGGCCATTGTGCTGGTGCCTGAAATCGCCCTGACGCCTCAAATGGTGGATTGGTTCCGGGCGCGCTTTGGGGATGACGCCGCGGTGCTGCATTCCCGGCTCTCGGCGGGCGAGCGCTTTGACGAATGGCGGCGCATCCGCAGAGGCGAGGCCAGGGTGGTGGTGGGCGCGCGCTCGGCGGTGTTTGCGCCCAATGCCAACCTGGGCATGATTATCGTGGATGAGGAGCATGAGCAGACCTATCTTTCCGAGCACAGGCCCCGCTACGACGCCCGGGAGGTGGCCCAGAAGCGCTGTGAGGACAGAGGCGCGGTGCTGCTCCTGGGCAGCGCCACCCCGTCCATCGCCAGCTATATGCGCACCATGCCCGGGGTTCGGCCGGAGAACCGGCTGACCCTGCTTCGGATGAGCGAGCGGGTCATGGGGCGGCCCCTGCCCCAGGTGGATGTGGTGGATATGCGCAACGAGCTGTCCAAGGGCAACAAGTCCATGTTCAGCGGCGAACTCATGGAAGCCATGCGCGATTGCCTGGATCAGGGACATCAGATGATTCTGTTCATCAACCGCCGGGGCCATTCCAGCTTTGTCTCCTGCCGGGCCTGTGGGCATGTGGTGAAGTGCGATGCCTGCGACGTGGCCATGACCTATCATCAGGCGGACGGCAAACTGAAGTGCCATTACTGCGGCAGGGAAACTTTGCCCCCCAAGACCTGCCCGGCCTGCGGCAGCAAATTCATCAAGTATTTCGGCGCGGGCACGCAAAAGGTGGAGGAGGAAGTCAAGCGCTATTTCCCGGGCGTGGCGGTGGACCGGATGGACGTGGACACCACCCGGGAGAAGGACGCCCATCTGAAAATTCTAAACCGTTTTGGGCGGGGGGAGAGCCGTATTTTGATCGGCACCCAAATGATTGCCAAGGGATTGGACTTCCCCAACGTTACCTTGGTGGGGGTGGTGGCCGCGGATATGAGCTTAAACCTGCCCGATTACAGGAGCGTGGAGCGCACCTTTCAGCTCATCACCCAGGTGGCGGGCCGGGCGGGCCGGGCCGAATATCCGGGCAGGGTGATCGTGCAGACCTATGACCCGGATCATTACGGAATCCAGCTCTCCGCCCGTCAGGATTACGCGGCCTTTTATCATCAGGAGGCCGACCGGCGGCGGCGGGGACTTTACCCGCCCTACACGGTGTTGGCCAGGCTATTGGTCAGCGCGCGGGAGGAAGAAAGGGCCTGTCAGACGGCCCAGCGGCTGGAGGCAGAATTTTCCGGTTTCTTAAACGGCCCGGAGGGCTATATAAAAGATGTGGTACAAATGCGCGCCCTGGAGGCGCCGCTCAAGATGATTCGAAACGAATACCGCTATCAGGTATTCATCAAGCTCTACGCCAGGGGCCAGGTGGAACCCATCTTGGGCTATATGGAAGAATTGAGCAGACAGCCGGTGGAGGGCGTCCGAATTGAGCTGGAAGTCAACCCGGCCAACATGATTTAGGAGGCAATCATCATGGCGATTCGTAAAATCGTAAAAATAGGCGACGACACTTTGCGCAAGGTTTGCCGTCCGGTTACCCAGATTGACAAGCGCATTTTGACCCTGTTGGGCGACATGGCCGAGACCATGTACGCGGCCGACGGGGTGGGCTTGGCCGCGCCCCAGGTGGGCATTTTGCGCCGGGTTGTGGTCATCGACGTCGGCGAAGGACTGGTGGAGCTTATCAATCCCGAGATCGTGGCCACCGAGGGCGCTTCGGTGGGGCCGGAGGGCTGTCTGTCTGTGCCCGGACGCAGGGGTCTGGTGGAGCGGCCCACCAAGGTGACGGTGCACGCCCTGGATCGCAAGGGACGCGAAATCGAGGTGGTGGGCACCGGGCTCATGGCCGTGGCCCTGTGCCATGAAATCGACCATCTGGACGGCGTGATCTATGTGGATAAGATGATTAAGGATATAACGGATCAGGAGGAAGAGGAATAGTGCGCATCGTGTTTATGGGCACGCCGGAGTTTGCCGTGCCCTCGCTGAAGGCGCTGATCGAATCCGGCTATCCGGTGGCGGGCGTGTTTTGCCAGCCCGACCGCCCGGTGGGCCGGGGCAAGAAGCTGGCCGTGGGCCCGGTCAAGGCGCTGGCCCTGGAAAGGGGCATACCGGTGTTCCAGCCTGAGCGCATCAAGCGCCCCGAGGGCGTGAAGATGCTGTTGGATCTCGCGCCGGATCTGGTGGTCACCGCGGCCTTTGGCCAGATTCTGTCCAGGGAGATTCTGGATATTCCGCCCATGGGCACGGTCAATGTGCACGCCTCTCTGTTGCCCCGGCATCGGGGCGCCGCGCCCATCAACTGGTGCATTATGATGGGCGAAAAGGTGAGCGGGGTCACCACCATGTACACCGACCTGGGCCTGGATACCGGGGATATGCTGCTAAAGCGGGAAACGCCCATCGGGGAGATGGAGACCGCGGGCGAGCTCAGCGGGCGGCTCTCCCGTTTGGGGGCGGAACTGCTGATCGAGACGCTTCAAAAGATCCAGGACGGAACCTGTCCCCGAACGCCTCAGGATCAGGAATCCGCCAGCTATGAGGGCATGCTCAGCAAGGAGCTGGGCAAAATCAATTGGAGCCGTCCGGCCCGGGAGATCGCCTGTCAGGTGCGTGGACTCAACCCCTGGCCGGGCGCCTATACCGCCATGGCGGGCGGGGTGCTCAAGATTTGGCTGGCCAGAGCCCTGGACAAACAGGGCGGCGCGCCGGGCGAGGTCATGGCCACCTCGGGCAAAGAGGGGCTGATCGTGGCCTGCGGCCAGGGCTGCCTGGAGATTTTGGAGATGCAGGCCCCCAATGGCAAGCGCATGAGCGCCAAAGCGTACTTATTAGGAAAGCCGGTGCCCGTGGGCACGGTACTGGGAGAATAGACAGATGAACGAAAACAGACCTTCGCCGCGCGGGACGTTTGGCGAAAAGAATAAGCGCTTTTCCTCCGATGGGGCGCAGGGCGCAAAAAAGCCCTTTACCCGGGGAAAATGGGATGGGAAGGCAAAGGGCGGCTATAAAAAAGAGGGCAAATCCGCAAAGCCGGTTTCGCGCATGGACGCCAGGCGGCTGGCGCTCAACGCCCTGGCGGATGTGACCCGGGCGAACGCCTATGCGGGATTGGCGCTGGATAAGGCGCTCAGATCCAGCGTGCTTCCGCCCGAGGAAAAGCGGCTGGCCACCAGCATTTTTTACAGCGCCGTGGAGAACCTGCTGCGCATCGACTATATTTTGAAGCAGTTTGTGGAGCATATGCCCGAGCCCATTGTGGAGGATATCCTGCGGATCGCCGCGGCTCAGCTGCTGTTTATGGACAAGCAGCCCGATCACGCGGTGGTGGACGAGGCGGTCAAGCAGGCGCGCGCCTTCAGGGGCGAAGGCTATACCGCCCTGGTCAACGGGGCGCTCCGAAATCTGATTCGCGCCCGGGATGATAAGACCATCGCCTATCCCGATCCGGCGGTGCGGCCCATTCAGGCGTTGGCCGTGGAGTATTCGGTGCCCGAGCCCTTGGTCAAGCGGCTGGTGGACGACTATGGAATTGAATTTGCCCAGGAACTTCTGACCTACCGGCCGGATGAGCGGTGGGAAACCTTGAGGCCCAACCGGATGATGATGGATGATAACCAGTTTTCCGCCTATCTGACGGGCAGAGGATGGGAACATCAGCCGGGCCCGGTGCCCGGCAGCTTCAGAGTTCGGGCCGCGGGCGATTTGCCCAGCGATCCGGATTACCGCCGCGGCTTGTTCAGCATTCAGGGCGCTTCTTCCATGCTGGCCGCCATGGCGGTAAAGCCCCAAAGGGGCATGCGCATTCTGGATGCCTGCGCGGCCCCCGGAGGCAAGGCCTGTTTGATGGCCGAAATGATGGGCGGCACCGGCCGGGTGTACGCCTGGGATTTGCATGAACATCGGGTGGAGCTGATTCGGGCGGCCAAGAGGCGGCTGAAATTGGATAACCTGCGCCCGGCGGCCCACGACGCCTCGGTTTTCCGGCCGGAAATGGCCGAGGAAAAGTTGGACGCGGTGCTGATCGACGCGCCTTGCTCGGGCTTGGGCGTGATGATCAACAAGCCCGACATCAAGTACCGTCAAAACGACCAGACCATCGCCGGGTTGGTGGAAATCCAGCGCAATATATTGGAGGCTTGCTGCCAATATGTGAAGGTGGGCGGCGCGCTGGTGTACTCCACCTGCACCATCCTGCCTGAGGAGAACGTGCGCCAGGTGGAGCGCTTCTTGCGGGATCATGGCGAGTTTAGGCTGGATACCGACATGAGCTATCTGCCCCATGCGCTCAGGGACAAGGCCGAAAACGGCATGCTTCAGCTGTATGCCCATCGGGACGGCATGGAGGGCTTTTTCATCGCGCGCATGGTCCGGGTGGGGGATGAGGCATGAGCGAAGGCAAAATTCAGCTGGTGGGTCTAAGCTTTGAGGAACTGGAGCAATGGACCCTGGGGCAGAAACAGCCCAGGTTTCGAGCCAAACAGCTCTACGGTTGGCTGATGAAGGGCGCGGCGTTTTCCGAGATGACCAATTTGCCCGCCGCCTTTCGCGAGGTTCTGGAACGGGAGGCCCTGGCCAACCCGGTGCGCATCGAGCGGTGCGTGAAGTCCAAGCTGGACGGAACCGAAAAGTTTTTGTACGCCCTGGAGGACGGAAACCTCATCGAAGGGGTGCTGATGCGCTATCATCATGGAAACACCCTGTGCCTGTCCACCCAGGTGGGCTGCAAAATGGGCTGCGCCTTTTGCGCCAGCACCTTAAACGGCTGTGTGCGCAACCTGACCAGCGGGGAAATGCTGGGCCAGGTGTTGTGCGCCAACAGGCATTTGAGCGAGACCGCGCCCGGGGAAAAGGTGGGCAATATTGTGCTCATGGGCAGCGGGGAGCCGCTGGATAATTACGAAAATACCCTTAAATTTTTGCGTCTGGCCTTGGATGAGCGTGGGCTCAATCAGTCGGCCCGGGGCATTTCCCTGAGCACCTGTGGCCTGGTGCCGCGCATTTATCAGTTGGCCGAAGAGGGCATCCCCCTCACCCTTTCCCTGTCGCTGCACGCGCCCAATGACGGGATCCGCGCCCGGCTGATGCCCATCACCCGCTCCTATTCCATGGATCAGGTGTTGGAGGCCTGCCGGTATTATGTGGAAAAGACCGGACGGCGGGTGATCTTTGAATATGCGCTGGTCAGGGATATCAATTCCGATCTCCGGCACGCGGATGAGCTGGCCCACAAATTGAGAAATTTGCAGTGCCATGTGAACGTCATTCCGCTCAACGACGTGCCCGAACGCAATTTGCGCGCCCCGGACACCCACACGGTTCAGGCGTTTTTGAACCGTCTGGCGCTTCGGCACATTTCGGCCACCCGGCGGCGGGAGATGGGCGACGATATTCAGGGGGCGTGTGGCCAGCTCAGGCGGCACGCCATGGAGGAAATGGGAAAACCGACAAGCGGGGAGGAATGAAACCATGAAGGCATTTGCGTCCAGCCATGTGGGCCTGGTTCGCCGGACCAATGAAGATGCCTATTATTTGCCCAAGTTGGAGGAGCGCTTTGCCGTAGTGGCGGACGGCATGGGCGGTCATCTGGCGGGCGAGGTGGCCAGCCGCATGGCGGTGGATGAGTTTGTGCGGGAGCTCAGGGAATACCGGTTCCCGGATGAGGAAATTATGAAGCACGCGGTGGAGGCGGCCAACGCCGCAGTCTATCGCGCCGCTCAGTTGGATATCTCCAAAAAGGGCATGGGCACCACGCTGACCGCGCTTTGGATGGGCAAGGACAGCGTGTGCCTGGCCCATGTAGGGGACAGCCGGGCCTATCTTTTGCGCAACGGCGCGCTGATGCAGCTGTCCAGGGATCATTCGCTGGTGGGCGAACTGATGGAGAAGGGCGAATTGACCTTTGAGGAGGCCATGGTGCATCCCCAGCGCAATCTGATCACCCGGGCCCTGGGCACCAATCCCAAGGTGGTTCCGGATGTGATGCGGTTGGACTATCAAAAGGGAGACGTATGGCTGCTGTGCTCGGACGGCATGAGCAACCATGTGCACAATCATGAGATGGCCGAAATCCTGAGACGTGGGGAAGAGTGGCAGCTAAAAGCCGACAGGCTGGTGGAGCTGGCGCTGGATCGGGGCGGTTCGGACAATATAACGGTGGTCTTAGTGGTCGGGGAGGAGGTCGGGAAATGAAATCTCCGATCATTTCCGGCCGCTATGAGCTAAAGGAAATCGTGGGTACCGGCGGCATGTCGGTGGTGTATCGCGCCTGGGATTTAAAGTACGGCCGCGAGGTTGCGGTCAAGGTGCTGAGGCGCGAGTACATTGAGGATGAGGACTTTATCCGGCGCTTTAATCATGAAGCTCAGGCCGCCTCGAAAATGTCCCATCCCAATATCGTCAACATGCTGGACGTGGGCCAGGACGGGGAGATCCGCTATATTGTCATGGAGTATGTCAAGGGCCAGACCTTAAAGGAGCTGATTCGCAAGAGCGGCCGTATCCGGCCCGCCCGGGCGGTTCAGATGACCATGCGAATTCTGGCCGCCGTGGATCATGCCCATCGAAATCATATCGTGCATCGGGATATAAAGCCTCAAAACATCCTGGTGGACGAAAACGGCGTGGTTAAGGTGGCGGATTTCGGCATTGCCCGGCTCACCACCTCCAGCAGCACCCTGACCCAAAACGACGGGAATGTGCTGGGCTCGGTTCACTATTTTTCACCGGAGCAGGCCAATGGATTGGTGGCCGATGAAAAGAGCGACTTGTACTCGGTGGGTGTGGTGCTGTATGAAATGGTCACCGGACAGGTGCCCTTTGACGGGGATTCGCCCATATCCGTGGCGCTCAAGCACGTTCGCGAGGCCCCGCGCAGCACGCGTACCTTGAATCCCGAAATCAGCCGGGGGCTGGATGAAGTCATTTTAAAGGCGCTGGACAAGGATTCCTCCCGCCGGTATCAGAGCGCGGCCGAAATGGCCCAGGATTTAAAAAAGGCGATGCGCATGCCCGGGGGCGGCTTTGTGCGCTATCCCGACATGGGGGGCGCGGTGTACCATGTGGAGCAGGAGAAGTCCCGGCCGCCCGTGCGCAAGCGGCGAATCTGGCCGGTGGTGCTCTGCCTTGCATTGCTTGTGGTGTTGATAACCGTGGGGCTGTTCATGACTGTGGGCAGGAGAATGATCAATGACTTGATTAAGCAGCTCTATGTGCCCAATGTGGTATTCATGGATAGCGAACAGGCGCAGCAGACCCTGCAGGAGGCGGGATTGAGCGCGAGCTTGTCCAGCCGCCATGACGAAACCGTGGAAGCAGGGGTGGTTATTGAACAAAATCCCGCGGCGGGCAGCCTGATTTGGCCGGGCTCCAGTGTTCGCATTGTGGTCAGCGAGGGGCAAGAGACCGTTATGATGCCCTCGCTGTTGGAACTCACCCGGGCCGAGGCGGTTTCGGAGCTGGAGGCGCGGGGGCTGAAATTGGAAACGGTGGTGCTGGAAACCTCAGAGGCCCCGCCGGGCACGGTCATCAGTCAGGAACCCAAGGCCAACGAATGGGTGGCCCCGGGAACCGGGGTGGAGCTGCATATCAGCGGCGAAAGCGCGCCGGTGCCTGAGTTGACCGGCAAGACCCTGAGCGAGGCAGAAGATGCGCTGCAGGTGGCAGGATTCGGTTTGGGTACGGTGACCGAGCAGTATTCGGCGGACGCGCGCCCGGGCCAGATTATCGGCCAGAGCATATTGCCCCAAACCGTGACCTTACTGGGCACGCCCATCGGGGTAACGGTGTGCCAGGAATTGCCGGATACCTATAGAAAACAGGCCAGCTTCAAGGTGGAGATTAAAAAGAATGAAAGCTCGGTGCGCATTGTGCTGGTCAGCCCGTCCTCAGGGGAACGCGAGGTTTATGCGCAGACCCTGAATAAGGGCAGCCAGAGCATCAAGCTGGATCTGGATAATGCGGTGGAAGAGGCTTGCGAGCTCAAGTTGTATGTGAACGATGAGCTGGTGGAGACCAAAGAGATTGTCTTTGAAGCGCAGGAGGAGTAAACTTGACCGGGACGATATTAAAGGGCGTGGGCGGATTTTATACGGTTTTGTCTGAATCCGGCGAATGCTATACCCTGCGCGCCCAGTCCAAATTGCGCCGGCAGCGCATCACCCCCCTGGTGGGGGATCGGGTGACCTTTACCCCGGGACAAGGGGAACAGCACGGCTGGCTGGAGGCGGTTATGGAGCGCAAAAATCAGCTGGTTCGCCCGCCCATCGCGAATATCGACGCGCTGGCGTTGGTGGTGGCCGCGGGCGCGCCCGAGCCGGATCTGCTGCTGGTGGATCGAATGCTGTTGTATGCCCGGGAAAACGGCATAGAGCCCCTGCTGGTGATCAATAAATGCGATCAGGACGAAGGAAAAAAGCGGGAAATTGAAAGCCAGTATGCGGGCGCAGGAATTGAAATCTTTGGGGCCAGCGCCCAAACGGGAGAGGGGATCGAGGCGCTGAAGCGGGCGCTTCAGGGCAAAATACACGCCTTGGGCGGTCAATCCGGGGTGGGCAAGTCCAGCTTGATCAACGCGATGTACGGCCTGTCCCTGCAGACCGGGGATATCTCCGAAAAGATTGAGCGCGGCAAAAACACCACACGCCATTCCGAGCTCATTCCCTTGGACGGGGGCGGTATGGTGCTGGACACCCCGGGTTTTAGCCTTTTGGAGCTTAAGCTCATGGATCCTGGCCTGCTGGAGGCGGGCTATCCCGAGTTTCAGGGGCTGGAGCCCTGCCGGTTCAGCCCGTGTGCCCATATTGCCGAACCTGGTTGCGCGGTGCGCCGGGCGGTGGAGGAAGGCGCCATTGACCGGGGGCGCTGGGCACGATATAAGGTATTATACGAAGAGATGAACAAGAGGTGGAAAGAGCGCTATGACTAAGATTTCGGCATCATTGCTGGCTGCGGATTTCCTCAATTTGGAAAAAGAAGTTTTGCGCATGAAGGATGCGGGCGCGGACTATCTGCATTACGATGTGATGGACGGCAGTTTTGTGCCCAATATCAGCTTTGGTATGGGCATTCTCAAGCAGGTGAGTGCGCTCAAGGCCCTGGATATGGACGTGCATCTGATGATCGAGCAGCCCGAGCGCCATATCGAGGCCTTTGCCGAGTGTGGGGCGCACATCATCACCGTGCATGCCGAGGCCACCCGCCATCTGCACCGGGTGCTCACCCAAATCCGGAGCCTGGGCTGTCTGGCCGGGGTTTCGCTCAATCCGGCCACCGGGGAAGAGGCGCTGAAATATGTGCTGGGTGAATTTGATCTGGCGCTGGTCATGACCGTCAATCCGGGCTTCGGCGGCCAAAAGTTGATTCCCGCCACCTTGAACAAAGTGGCCGCCATTCGCAAGATGCTGAAGGAAGCCCAGGTGTCCGCCCGGATCGAGGTGGATGGCGGGGTGGGCGCGGATAACGCGCAAACCCTGGTCCGGCAGGGCGCGGATATCCTGGTGGCCGGATCGGCGCTCTTTGGGGCGAAGGATCCGGCGGCGCTCATTAAAGTTATGAAGGGTTGAACCCCGCCGCCTCCCAAGGCATAGTATACAGCAATGGGAGGGGAGGCACATGAGAACGAATTGTCATACGACTTCGACGCGGGTCCAGGTGGCCTCGCGGGGCGGTGGCGGCATCCTGCACACGGTGGGATTCTGGATGATGATCCTGGGCGGCTTGCTGACGCTGTGCTTTGTGCCCTGCTGGCTTTGGCCGGCGGTATTGGGCATTCTTTTGGTTGTCATTGGTTTTTTGCTTTGGATTTTCTTTTGATTTAAGCGGCGGATGGCGCGATGGATGAGGCGCCGTTCGCCGCTTACTTAAATCCCAGTCGAGGAACGAGAATACAGTCCGCGCCGTTTTCAACCCCTGCCAGGCGTATTATCCCTTGTACACTGAGGGCAAAGACAACAAAAAAACGCGGCCTATTTTGGCCACGTTATTTTGCGGGAAGCGATTACAGCGCACGCTCAACCTTGCCGCTGCGCAGGCAACGGGTGCACACCGACATACGGGTGGGCGTTCCGTTGACGATCACTCGAACTTTCTGAGTATTGGGAGCCCACACTCGACGGGTTTTACGATTGGAATGGCTCACGTTATTGCCGGACACCACTCCCTTATGGCACACTTCGCAGAATTTTCCCATTGATCACACCTCCTTCGCTAAGGCGCGCTAATTGCATCAAAACAAGAGATATTATATCATCAGCGGCCGCTTTTTGCAAGTATTTTCTGGCCGCTTAGGGTTAAATCCGGCGCCTTACTCAAATTTCATACGAAAGATTCCCGGAAAAGACGGGAAAACGCCATGTTTAAACTTGGAAATGGCCCGGGCGCTTGCATGAACGGGCAAAATCCTGTATACTATTACCATGAAGGCTTAAGCAAGGGGCGGTCCGGCTAACCGGGGCGCTTGTTATTGAGGCAACCTTATAATGGAGGTCCGTCCTATGGATTGTAAATTCAAAACCGAATTGGGCACTGTAACAGTGAATGAAGAGGTGCTGCTCAAGGTGGCCGGCTATTCCGCGCTGGAATGCTACGGAATCGTGGGTATGGCCGCCAAGCGGAGCACCGATGGCTTTGTGCAGCTTTTGGGCAGGGAAAACCTGGGCCGCGGCGTGCGGATTCGCGCCAATGACGACAGCCTGGAAGTGGATCTGTTTATTATTGTGGAATATGGGATCTCCATTAGCGCGGTGGCGGCCACGATCATCGAAACCGTGAAATACAAAATTGAGCACCTTACCGGCATTGCGGTCAACCGTGTCAACGTGACGGTTGAGGATATCCGCGTGTAACGCGCGCAAGAGTCGGGATAGGAGGGGAAGAGTTTGCCGATTACATCGATCGATGGAGTTATGCTCAAGGAGATGTTCCTTTCGGGGGCCGCCTTGTTGGAGCGCAACCGTCAAAATGTGGACGCCTTAAATGTTTTCCCGGTGCCGGATGGCGACACCGGAACCAATATGTCCCAGACCATGAGCGCCGCGGTGCGCGAGCTGAACGCGCGCAGCGCGCCCACGGTGGGCGATGTGGCCAACACCGTGGCCCGGGGCGCGCTTAAAGGCGCCCGGGGCAATTCGGGCGTTATCCTGAGCCAGATTTTCCGGGGGATTTCCCGGGTGTTGGACGGGGCCGAGGAAATGGATGCCCAGCTGTTTGCAAAAGCGCTGCGCCAGGGCGCGGATACCGCCTACAAGGCGGTTATGAAGCCCAAGGAGGGCACCATCCTCACTGTGGCCCGGGTAATCGCCGAGGACCTGGAAAAAGAGGTCTTGAAGACCAATGACCTGATGGAGCTCATGGAGTTTGTGCTCAAAAGCGGCGACGCGATTTTAAAGAAGACCCCGGAGATGCTTCCGGTGCTCAAACAGGCGGGCGTGGTGGATTCGGGCGGAAAAGGGCTGATGGTGCTCTATGCCGGCTTTAACGCGGCGCTGCATGGCGAACCCATAGAGGATATGGAGCTGAACCAGGCCGCGGGCATGACCCTTCCGGGGGAATTTGTGGATGACCATGAGGCGCTGGAGGAAATCACTTTTGCCTATTGCACCGAGTTTATCGTCTCCCATCCCAAGCCCGAGGTTAGGGACAGCGACGTGGCCCGGTTGCGCAAGCGATTGGAGCGCATTGGCGACTGCGTGCTGGTGATCGGCGATTTGGAGGTTATCAAGGTTCATGTGCACACCAATGATCCGGGCAAGGCGCTGCAAATGGCGCTGGAACTGGGGGAATTGGACGCCATAAAGATCGACAACATGCTGGAGGAGCATCGCGAGCGCCAGGCCAAGATGGAGGCCCAGGCCGCCGCGCAGCCCAAGAAATTCGGCATGGTGGCCGTGGCCCTGGGCGACGGCCTGGTGGAAATCTTAAAGGATTTGCAGGTGGACAAGGTGGTGGATGGCGGCCAAACCATGAACCCCAGCATAGAGGACCTGCTGGAGGCCATTGAGGCGGTCAATTCCAACGAAATCTTTGTGCTGCCCAATAACTCCAACATCATCCTGGCCGCCCAACAGGCCGCCGAACTCACCGAAAAGACGGTGCATGTGCTGCCCACCAAGTCGGTGCCCATGGGCATCGCGGCCGCGGTGGCCTTCCAGGAGGAGCTGAGCGGCGAGGAAAACGAACGCCAGATGGATATCGCGGCCTCCAATATGCATACCGGATCGGTGACCTACGCGGTTCGGGATACCAATTTCGACGGCAAGGACATTCACCAAGGCGATATCATGGGGTTGATCGACAACAAGATCAGCACTTTGGGCCATGAAGCCGATGAGGTTTCCATGGAAATCCTGGATCAAATGGTAACCGACGACAGTGGGTTGATTACCATTTTCTACGGCGAAGAGGTGGCCGAAGAAGATGCGCGGGCCCTGTACGACCGGGTGGTGGAAAAATACGAGCTTTGCGATGTGGAAATCCATCGGGGCGGCCAGCCGCTGTATTATTATCTGCTGGCCGTGGAATAAAAATTGGAAAACAAGGCCCGTCTGCCGGATTGGCGGACGGGCTCAGCGTGTCGAGAAAATCGACACGCTGTCAGGAAAATGAATGCTTCATTTTCCTGAGTTGCATCATTTTCCTGTCACCTTCGGTGGCGGCCGGAAAATGATAGAGGAAGCGGCCACCTGGGCCGCTCCTCGAACCGGCGAAGCCGGTTCTGCGGATTGAATATGAAGGGGCTGTGGCCCCTTCATGCATCCCCAGAGTAATAAATTGGGCTTTTTGACAGTTTGGGCCCGTCTGCCGGATTGGCGGACGGGCTTTTTCGGAACAAGGCGGGAGGTAAAGAATGGATATTGCGCTGAATAAGCTGCCCGGGATCGGGCCCGCGCGGCTGAAGGCGCTGGAAGACGCGGGGATCTTTTCGGTGCGCCAGTTGGTGGAATACCTGCCTCGCTCCTATCGCAACCTGTCGGACAGGCGTCCGCTGGCCAGCCTCAAGGTGGGGGATGAGGCCGCGGTCAGCGTGCGGGTGTCCGGCGGGGTAAACGAACACAGGAGCGGGCGGCTGCTGATTACCAAAGCCTATGTGGAGGACGATTCCGACCGCATGGCCGTCGTCTGGTACAATCAGCCTTGGCTAAAGCGTCAGCTGAGTCCGGGGAAACCGCTTTTGCTGTATGGGCGGGTGGAGGCCAAGTATGGCTCCATCGCCCTGGTGTGCCCGGTTTTTGAACAGGGGGACGGACTGGTTCCGGTGTATAAACCCATTCCGGGGATGAGCAACAAGTTGCTGCGCCAATGTATATCGGACGCGCTCAGCGTCTGCGAAGGCCAATGGCCGGATGAGTTGCCCGAATCCATCCGCATGAAATACCGCCTTTGCGAGCGCAATTATGCCATGCTCAACGCCCATAATCCCATCAGTCTCGAGGCGTTGGAGGCGGCCAGGCGGCGGATATCCTTTGAAGAGCTGTTGTTGTATCAGGTTTCCCTTTGGCTGCTGCGGGGCAGTCATGAAACCGGTGTTTGCATTGAGGCCTCGGCGGAAGAGGCCGATGCCTATTGGGCCAGCCTGGGCTTTGAGCCCACCCGGGCCCAGCGGCGGGTGTTGGAAGAGATTCAAAGGGATATGGCCGAGAGCGCGCCCATGGCCCGGCTGGTCCAAGGCGACGTGGGCTGCGGCAAGACGGCCATCGCCTTTGGCGCGCTGTATCTCTGCGCGCTGCATGGCTGGCAGGGCGCGCTGATGGCCCCCACCGAGATTCTGGCCGGGCAGCATCTGGAAACCGCCCAAAAGGTGCTGGAGCCCCTGGGCATTCGATGTGGATTGCTCACCGGCAGCTTGAGCGCCAAGCAGCGCAAGGAGGCCCGGGAGCAAATCGCCAGCGGGGAGTGGCAGGTGGTCATCGGCACCCATGCCCTGATTTCCGAGGGCGTGGAGTACAAAAACCTGGGGTTGGTCATCACCGATGAGCAGCACCGCTTTGGGGTCAAACAGCGCACCAAGTTGGGGGCCAAGGGCCAGGGGCCCAATGTGTTGGTGATGTCGGCCACCCCCATCCCGCGCACCCTTTCGCTGATCCTGTACGGCGATCTGGACATCTCCATTGTGGACGAGCTGCCCCCGGGGCGAACCCCGGTGCGCACCAGCATTGTGCCCGAGCGCAAGCGGGCGGATATGTACGGCTTTTTGCGCCGGGAGGTGGAAGCCGGGCGCCAGGTGTATATCGTCTGTCCGCTGGTGGAGGAATCCGAAGCCCTGGAGGCCCAGTCGGCCCAGCAGCTCTATGAGCGCCTCAGGGATCACGAATTCAAGGATATTGAGGTGGCGCTGGTGCATGGGAAGATGCGGCCCCAGGATAAGGACGACGTGTTGAACCGGTTTCACGCGGGCCAAATCAAGGTGCTCATCTCCACCACCGTGATCGAGGTGGGCATCAATGTGCCCAACGCCAGCGTGATGGTCATCGAAAACGCCGAGCGCTTTGGCTTGGCCCAGCTGCATCAGCTGCGTGGACGGGTGGGCCGGGGCAGCCAGGTTTCCTGGTGCTTTTTGATGGCCGAGCCCAATGAGCGGTTGAAGCTCATGACCCAGACCAACGACGGCTTTTTGGTGGCGCAAAAGGATTTGGAGCTGCGCGGGCCGGGCGAGATCTTCGGCGAGCGCCAGAGCGGACTGGCCGCACCCACGGCCGGGGCTTTGCTGGCCGATACCGCCATGCTCAAGGAGACCCACGACGCGGCGCGCTTGCTCATGAAAGATGCCGGAAGTCCGGACAGCCAGACGGTCATTCGCCTGGCCAAACAGGTGTTTGAGCGCAGGTTCCAGGAAGTTGCGCTGAACTAATTTTAAGGAGGAGAGACCATGCTGAAGACCATTAGGGGTATGTACGGCTATACCTTGACATCGCAGCAGGATGGGTTTGAGGTCACGTTTTCGATTTCCAGGCAGGAGAACGGATTTGAGGAGCTTTTCGTTTGTATGGACAGCGCCGAAGCGCGGGTGCCCGCGCCCATGAGGTTGGAGTTTTCCCTGCCCATTGTGGATGTGCAGGGCTGCTGGCGCCCTGATCTGGGCTCGGGTTGCCCTCTGCCGGTGGATTGGATGCACCCCATGGAATCCAAAGCCACAGCCATGGCCCCGGTGGTGGAGCTGTTCGGCCAAAGGTATGAAAACCGGCTGTGCTTCGCCTGCTCGGATGCCCTGAATATCGTGAAATACAATGCCGGCGTGCATGAGGAATCCGCCGAGATGCAGGTGTACGCCCTGTTGTTCGACGCGCCCATGGCTCCGCTCAGCCACTACGAGGTCAAATTTTATATCGACGCCCGGCCCCAATTTTACGCCCGGGCGCTGGAGGGGGTGGCGGCCTGGTGGCGCGAGAATGGCTATGAGCCGGCCGGCGTGCCCGAGAGCGCCCGCTGGCCCATGTACTCCAGCTGGTATAGCTTCCATCAGCGGCTCAATCCCGAGGCCCTGGAGCGGCAGTGCGCCCTGAGCGCCAAGCTGGGCTGCGGCGCGGTGATCGTGGACGACGGTTGGCAGACCGATGACAATGCCCGGGGCTTTGCCTATTGCGGGGATTGGGAGGTTTGCCAGGCCAAGATGGGCGATATGCGCGCCCATGTGGCTCGGGTGCACGCCCTGGGCATGAAGTATATGCTCTGGTTCTCGGTGGCCTTTGTGGGGCTGAAGTCCAAGGCCTGGCCGGTATTCAAGGACAGGATCTTGGAGATAGACCACGAGCAGGGAGCGGGCATTCTGGATCCGCGCTATCCCGAGGTGCGCGAATATCTGATCTCCACCTATGAGCGCGCCATGCGCGAATGGGATCTGGACGGCTTTAAGCTGGACTTTGTGGATTCCTTCCGCCAGCCCGCCCAGGAAAACCCGGATGCGCCCGCGGGACGCGATACCCCGTCCGTGCCCGAAGCCGTGGATATCCTGCTCAAAGAAACTTTGGCCCGGCTGCGCAAGATCAAGAGCGACGTGTTGATTGAGTTCCGCCAGCGCTACACCGGCCCGGCCATGCGCAGCTATGGCAACATGTTCCGCGCCGCCGATTGCCCCAACGACCGGGTCACCAATCGGGTGCGCACCCTGAACATCCGGCTTTTGTGCGAAAACAGCGCGGCCCACGCGGATATGCTGATGTGGCACGAGGACGAGCCGGTGGAGAGCGCCGCGCTTCAATTGATTAACGTGCTGTTTGCGGTGCCCCAGGTATCGGTACTGCTGGATAAGCTGCCCGAGGCGCACCATAAGATGGTGGAATTCTATCTGAAGTTCTGGCGGGAAAACCGGGATGTGCTGCTGGATGGGAAGCTGAAGCCCTTTGCCCCCGAGTTAGCCTATCCTTTGGTCAAGGCCGAAACCCAGGATAAGCTGCTGGCCGTGGCCTATGCCGATTGCTGCCTGGAGTTTGAGGCCGGAGAGGCGCGGAAGATTTTGCTGGTCAATGCCTCGGGCCGGCCCAGGCTGATCGCGGACTTCGCCTCCGATCTTGGGGCGCGCGAATACCGGGTGTATAACTGCATGGGCGAAGTGGTGGAAAGCGGAACCCTGGACTTGAAAGCCGGGGTGCAGGCTCTGAAGATTCCGGAGAGCGGCATCATGATGATCGGCTAATCTTGAAAAAGCAACGCCTTGGGACGGTGCGCCCGGGGCGTTGCTTTGTGTTTACAATGAGGCCAGCATCAATGCGGTGGCATGATCCTTCCAGACCAGCTGGACCTTCGCAAAACCGGCCTGTTGAAAGAGACCGAGCTGATGCTGCACGGTGAGCGGGGTGTCGTAGTGATAGGAGGCCGCCTGATCCAGCGCGCCCTCCCGAAGCAGCCGTTTATATTCGCCAAAGAAAAAGGCCTCCTGCTCATCGTCGTCGGCGGTGTAGTCGCATTCGATATAGACCCCGCCCGGACGGAGGGCTTCCCGAATCCGCCGGTAGAGCGTCAGCTTTTTTTCGGGCTTAGAATGGTGCATGGTCTGAAAGGAGAGCGCCGCGTCAAAGCATTCTTTTCCGAAATCCACCTCGAAATAGCTGCCGCAGATCAGGCGCATGGGCTGATCCGGATGCTTTTTGCGCAGCTCGTCCAGCATGGCCTGGGTGAGGTCGATGCCGGTCACATGAAAGCCATCCCGAAGCTTGAATAGCGCGTCCAGTTCCAAGCCGGTTCCGCATCCCAAATCCAACACGTCTTTTGCGCCGGAGGGCACCAGGCGGGCCATGCGCTCATAGCCTTCCCGGCAACCGTTTACCTCTTCCAACATGTGCCGGTCATAGTCGTCCACTCGGGCGGTAAAAAACGCGCTCATTTCTTCCAATTGAGGGTTCATTTTTTCACTTCCTTTGAATGATCTCCGCTTCACAAGGCAAAAATATGCTTGCCTTTATTATAAGTGCCGGATAGCCGCCTGTCAAACATTCCAGGATTCTCCGGTTTTCCATAAAAAAAGATGGTTGGGCGATATTCGGCGGTGGAGATGGGCATAATGCATCTAAAGGCAGACCCGCCGGGAGGAAGGAAAATCATGCGAAACAGGGCGATTTATCTCATTGGAGCGCTGAGCATACTGCTCATGATCTGCATTTGCGCGCTGATCCTTTGGATAAGCGGATCCATAAGCGACAGGGCGCCCGAGACGTTTTCCAATGCGCGGCTGGTTTGGATGGGGGAGGCGATGGACAATGGAAGAAGGATCTAGGCATGCGCTGCCCGAATGCCCGATGCTCAATGCGCCGCGGCCGGGCAGCCGGGAGATCCGGCGCACCGAGCGCCCGGAACATTTTTTAACCCGATCAAAAGGAGCGGAAACGAAATGAGCGATCAACAAAAATTCAAGGAATATGATCAAATGGTCAAACGCATGACGCCCAACAGCCAATATTTTCAGGGCTTTGTGCGCGCCTTCTGGGTGGGCGGGCTGATCTGTGTGTTGGGCCAATTGATCAGCATGGCCGGCGAGTACTGGCTGCATCTGGATCAGTCCGGGGTCTCCATGTTTACCAGCATTGTGTTGGTTTTCCTGGGCACGACCTTGACCGGATTGGGTATCTATGACCGAATCGGCTGCTATGCGGGCGCGGGCTCGGTGGTGCCCATAACCGGCTTCGCCAATTCGGTGGCCGCGCCGGCCCTGGAGTTCAGGCGGGAAGGCATGATCTTGGGCCTGGGGGCTAAACTGTTCCAGATAGCCGGTCCGGTGTTGGTGTACGGAATCGGAAGCTCGGTGGTGGCTGGCGTGATTTACTGGATAATTGTGAGGTGGTTTTGATGGGCCGGGTGGGCAAGCGCACCTTTGTCTATGAGCATAGGCCCGCCATCCGGGGATGGGCCAGCATAGCCGGTCCCAAGGAAGGCCAAGGGCCGCTGGGCCATACCTTTGACGCGGTGAGCGAGGACGACCTCTGGGGTCAGCCGAGCTGGGAAAAGGGCGAGAGCGAAATGCTGCGCCAATGCGTGGAAAAATGCCTGGAAAAGAGCGGGGTGGCGCTGAGCAGCGTGCAGGCCGTGCTGTGCGGCGATCTGCTGAACCAGATTATTTCCTCCAGCTTTGCCGCCCGGGCGCTGGGCGCGCCGTTCCTGGGGTTATATGGGGCCTGTTCCACCATGATCGAGGCGCTCCTGATCGGCGGCGCGCTGGTGGATGGGGGCTATTTGTCCAACGCGGTTTGCGCGGCGTCCAGCCATTTTTCCACGGCCGAGCGGCAATATCGCTTCCCTCTGGAAATGGGCTGTCAGCGGCCGCCCTCGTCGCAATGGACGGTCACGGCCTCGGGCAGCATGCTGCTGGATGGAGAGGATCGTGATTCCCTGGCTGTGTTGACCCATGGCACCATGGGCCGGGTGGTGGATTATCAGATCACCGATGCCAATCACATGGGCGCGGCCATGGCCCCGGCCGTGGCCGACACCATTCAGGGGCATTTCAGCGACATGGGCCGGGAAATGCGCGATTATGATCTGATCGCCACCGGGGACCTGGGGCATATCGGGCGCGAACTTTTGATCGAACTGCTTACCCGGCGGGGCATTGCAGTGGATCAAGAGCGGCTTATCGATTGCGGCGACAGCATATTTTCCAAAGCCCAAAACGACGTCAATGCCGGGGGCAGCGGATGCGGATGCGTGGCTTCGGTACTGTGCGGTTGGCTGATGCGCCGGATGGAAGAAGGGGAGCTGCATCGCATGCTGCTCGTCGGCTCGGGCGCGCTGATGAGCACCACAAGCTCTCAACAGGGCGAGAGCATTCCGGGCATTGCCCATGCGGTGGTTATCGAAAGGAGGAAGCGCTGATGCTGTGGACGTTGATCAAATGTTTTGTGGTGGGCGGCCTGCTGTGCTGTGTGGGCCAGGCGATTTTGATGTTTACCAAGCTCACCAATGCCCGCATATTGGTGCTCTTTGTGGTGTCCGGCGTGGCGCTTACCCTGTTGGGGGCCTATAAACCGCTGGTGGACTTTGCGGGCGCTGGGGCAACGGTTCCGCTCACCGGGTTTGGATATTCGTTGGCCACCGGCGCCATGCAGGCGGTTCAGGAGATCGGCCTCATGGGTGCCTTTACCGGTGGGATTACCAATACCGCGGCCGGCATTACCGCGGCCATTGTGTTTGGATTTTTAAATGCCATCTGCTTTAAACCCAAGACCAAACCATAAAAAATCGCGGCCGCCCCGCAAACGGACAGGCCGCGATACTTTTGTTTTCAGTATAGATCAATAAAATCATTTCTAATTTAAGCCTGATCCACTCGGATCAGGAAAAGACGCCGGTTAAATTCTCCGTTATTGACCGCCTTTTGCGCGCGCAGGGTCTCCAGCTCCTCCGAACACATGCCCTCGGCCGCGGCCAAGGCTCGGATCACCTCATAAATATCCGCCAATTCTTCCAAAGATCCGCTTTCCTGATATTCCATCACCTCTTCCATCAGTTTCATTTTAAGCCGCATTCTATATTCGTCGTCGTCCAAAGTGCGAACCACACAGACGTCGCCCTTCGCCTGAATAATTTCGGGAATTCGATCGCGAACCAGCTTGTTGTATTCAATTGTATTCGTGCAAATCAACCTCCCTTCTAGGCTCTATTATAGCGCGATTTGTATTGCTTTTCAATACAATGTTCAAAATATGTAAAAATTTTTTTAAGATATGGTTTTATAACGGTATGATTTCTGGGTCAGGCCATGGAATTTTAGGGTTTCTGGTTGTGGATTTGATTTGGTCCGTGGTATACTATAAAAATAAGACAATGCCGTGCGGGAGGGTTGAAAGCATGATTTTCACGGTTTTGGGCATGAACGGGCCTTATGCGGCCGCGGGCGGCGCGGGCTCGGGGTATTTATTGCGCGATGACGAAATGAAAGAAAATATTTTGCTGGATTGTGGGCCTGGGGTGTTGGCCCGGCTTCAAAAATATACCGGGCTTCGGTCTCTGTCCGGCGTGGTGCTTTCCCATTTGCATTATGACCACATGTCGGATATGCTGGCCCTGCAATATGCGCTCGGGAACTGGGAAAATCCGCTGCGGGTGGTGGCGCCCGAGGAACCGAAACCGGTTTGGACGCTGCTGAACGCCCCTTGCTTTCAGCTCCAAGCCCCCATGGAGATGGAGCTAAAGGGGTTTCATTTTGAATTTATTCCGGCGGTACATCCGGTGCCTGCCGTTTCCATGGCCATTTCCCGGGAAAACCGACGCATGGTCTATACCGGAGATACCAATCTGAATCCGGAGCTGAAGGTCTTCGCCAAGGGCGCGGATCTGTTGGTGGCAGACGGCGCGTTCTTAATGGAAGAGTGGGCGGCGGAAAAGCCGCATATGGCCGCGGCCCATTGCGCGCGTCTGGCCCAGGAAGCCGGGGTAAAGCGACTGGTAATCACCCATTTCGCCCCGGACAGCGACCGGATGCGGCTTCTGAAACAGGCCGCGGAGATCTTCCCGGAGGTTATCCTGGCCTCGGAAGGATTGACGCTGAGCGTATGATATGATGAACTTTGTACAAAAGCGGCCCTTGGTCGGTTTTGCCGCCTGCATGGCCCTGGGCATGGCTTCCGCGTTTCTGGGCGTCCATTGGGCGATCGGAATCGCGCTGTTTGGAGCGGGCGCGCTGCTGCTCCTTTTCAGGAAAGGGCTGTACGGCATGTTGCTCATGGCCGCCGGGCTGGGCGTGACGTTGGTCTGTTTTGCGCTCATCAAGCCGCCTTTGCCCGGCGAGGGCGAATATCTTTTGAACGCCAAGGTGGTCTCCAGGCCGGTGGTGGAGGAAAACCGGGTAAAGCTGACCTTGGATGAGGTCAAGCTGGATGGACAGCCGGCGGGCGTCCGGCTTCAGGCCTATTTCAGCAACTACGACGGAATTTCAAATTTCCTGCGCTATGGACAGCACATAGAGGTTCAGGCGCGGATCTTTTTGCCCAAGGGACAGACCAATCCACACGGGTTTGACTTCGCGGCCTATCTTTGGAGTCAGAGCATCGGGGCCTGCGCCAGCGCGCCCTTGGACGAGGTTCAGGTAACCCGGCCCGCCGGATTCAGCCTGATGGGCGCTTCCATCGAACTCAGCGAACGGCTGAGCCGGAGGATTGATCAGCTTTTTCCCAGGGAGAGCGCGCTGTTTACCGCCATGCTGTTGGGCGATCAGAGCGATTTGGACGAAGCCTTCAAGCGGGATTACCGGGCTGCGGGCATTGCCCATGTGTTGGCGGTCTCCGGGCTGCATGTGGGGTATATCGCCTGGATTGTGAACCGGCTGCTGCTTTGCCTGGGGTTATCCAGGCGGCAGAGCTTCTGGGCCATGCCGGTTTTTCTGTTCGGCTATGTGTTTTTGACCGGGTGTTCCGCCTCGGCCATGCGGGCCGCGCTGATGTATTTGATGGTATGCGGCGGATGGAAGCAGGGCAGGCCCTCGGATTCGATGACCGGATTGGCGCTGGCCTTTATCGTTCTGGCCCTGATCGATCCATTGGGCGTTCAGCAGGCCGGGTTTGTGCTGTCCTTCAGCGCGGTGGCCGGTATTCTGCTTTTGTATAGGCCCATTCGGGCGCTGATTGGCAAATTGGACAGAAGCAAAAGGCATTCCTGGCTGCGCCAAAGGATCGTCGCTCCGGCCATGAGTTCGGTTTCGGTAAGCGCCGCGGCCCAGCTGGGCGTGACGCCCGCCACCATTCAATTTTTTCACCGGCTTCCCCTTTGGTCGGTGGTGGCCAATTTGTTTGCCGCGCCGCTGATCGCCCTGGCTTTTCCCATGGCCATCGCCGCGCTGGGCCTGAGCGCCATCAGCATGGAAGCGGGGCGCGCATTGGGATTTGTGGCGGATGGGCTCATGCATGTCATGAGTTTGGGCGCGGGTTGGGTCGCGTCCTGGCCCGGTGCGGTGCTGCGCCTGCCCTCCTGGCCGGTCTACCTCTTGGCGCTGTACGGCATGCTGATGGTCGGGGCCTCGGAATACATCCGGCGGCCCAAAGCAGTGGGCCTTATCTGTCTTGGGCTTTTGCCCGCGGTTTGCCTGGCCGGGTGGGCGATGGACCGGTTGGAACCCAGAGAGGAGCTGCTGGTCAGCTTTTTGGACGTGGGTCAGGGCGACTGCGCTTTGGTGGACACCCAGGGCTCGCTCTATCTCATCGACACCGGCAGCGAGAACAGCGGGGCGGAAGACGTTTTGACCTCCATGGCCAGGCCGCTGGAGGCGGTGTTTTTAACCCATGCCCACGAGGATCACGCGGGCAATTTGATGGAGATCGCCTATGCCGCGCCCATGAAGAAAATTTATCTGCCCGAATGCTGGGCGCGCACCCCGGACAGCGAGCTTATGGATGAACCACTCCGGGCCCTGGAACGGGCGGGCGTGGAGATTTGCCCGCTCAAGGCGGGCGACGTGGTGAAGCTTTCGGAGGAAACCAGCGCAAAGGTGCTGTTTCCGCCCGAGGGATATACCCCGGAAACCGGCAACGAGGGCTCCATGGTGCTGCTCATCGATTCCGGCGAAGGGGCGCGCCTGCTTATCGCAGGAGATCAGAGCGCCCAATGGATGGAAGGGCTGAGCGAACTTCGGGCCCAGGTGCTGAAGGTCAACCATCACGGCGGATTAAACGGCACCTCTGGCGCGCTGTTGCGCCGGGTCAATCCCGCGCTTTCCGTGATTTCGGTGGGCCATAACAGCTATGGACATCCCAAGGAGCGGGTGTTGGAACTGTTGAACCGGGCGCCTTCCCGGGTTATGCGCACCGACCAATCGGGGGCGGTGATGGTTCGCAAAAATGAATCGGGCGGCCTGGAGGCGGCCGGATGGCTGAGCGGAGAGGAATAAAAAATGAACTACAGAGAGTTTTTCGCCCAGATGGATAAGGGCAAAATCGAAAAAGTCTATCTTTTTTCAGGGGAAGAGGAATATGTAAAGCGCCAGGCCCTGGAAAGGCTGCGCGGGAAGATCCTGCCCCAGGGCTTCGAGCAGCTCAACGAGAGCCTGTTGGAGGGGGTGGACGCCCAGACCATCATGGACGCCGCCGAAACACTGCCGCTCATGTGCGAAAGGCGGCTGGTGGTGATTCGGGATTGGGCGCCCCTTTTGCCCGGGAAGGCCAAGAACGAAGCCGAGGAGACCGAGCGCATGACCGGCTATCTGAAGCGCGCGCCCGAGACCTGCTGCATGGTGTTTTACATGCGCAAGGAGATGGACGGCCGCAAAAAAATGGTTCAGAACCTGCAAAAGACGGCCGGATGGGTGGCTTTTGAGCCGCTTTCCGACGCGGACTTGATGAATTGGGTCAAAAAGACCTTAAAGCCCATGGGCAAGCAGATGGACGCCCAGGCCGTGCAGGCGCTGTCGTTCATGGCGGGCCGGGGCCTGACCAGGCTGGAACTGGAGCTGAAAAAACTGGCGGCCTACGCCGGGGAAAGCCCGGAGATCACCCAAGAGGACGTGGAAAAACTGGTTTCGCCCTCGCTGGAGTGTACGATATTTCAATTGGTGGACCGGGTTATCGAGCGCAACGCCTATCAGGCACAGCGGCTTTTAAAGCACATGCGCGAGGCCGGGGAATCGCCGGTGGGCATATTGGCCATGATTACCCGGCAAATGCGCATGATGACCTTCATCAAACTTTTGCGGGAGCAGGGCCTGCAGCTGAGCGAAATTGAAAAGAAATTGGAACTCAGCCACTTTGTGGCCGGGCGCGCGGCAAACCAGGCCCAAAGGTTCCATACCGAGTCCCTGAAGGACGGATATAAGGCCTGCGTCGAGGCGGACTACCTCATCAAGAGCGGCCAGATGCGCGACAGCGCGGCGCTGGACCTGGTGATGCTCAAATTGAACAATCTGGCGTGAGGCCCGATACAAAGGAGATGAAGAACATGGAATTGTCACGCCCCATTCGGCTCAATCAGGACACCAACCTGCTCAAGCTGGTGGCCATTATCACCATGATGATCGACCACATGGGCAAGATGTTGTTCCCCCAATACCCAATTTTTCGCATCATCGGCCGCATTGCCTTTCCGCTGTTCAGCTATTGCATGGCCGTGGGCTGCACCTATACCCACGACTTCAAGCGCTATGTGGGCAGGGTGGCGCTGCTGTTTTTGATCTCTCAGCCGCTGTATGTGTTGGCCCTGGGCGGCGGATGGTTTAAGTTCAATATCCTGTTGGCGCTGGTGGCCGGCATGCTGGTGGTGGGCTCGCTGCACAGGGGAAAAATCGGCCTGGCCGCGGTGGCTTTGGCTGCAAGCTTCATCTTTCAGGACTATTTGGATTACGGCTTCCGGGGCATATTGCTCATGCTGCTGTTCTATGCGCTGTACGATAAACCGGCGCTCTCTTTTATCGCGGTGGGCGGCTTTATGTTCCTTTGGGGCATGCAATACGGCGGATACAGCATCGGCGGGCTGAGGTTTTCGACCCAGATGTTCGCGCTCATGGCGCTTCCCTTGATCTATATCCCCACGCACAGCGGCCTCAAGCTCAACAAGTATGTGTTTTATGCCTTTTATCCGGCCCATCTATTGGTGATTTATATCCTTTGTCAGATTTTTTGAGCCGGCTTTCGGCGTCTGGGTTGACAAATATAGTACTATATAGTATTATTCTGAATGGAAGGAAAACGCGGCATGAAGCAGACCAGCGGGGGCTTTTTGATTTCCCAGATCAAACAGGTGCAGGGGCGCATTTTTGAGCGGATGCTTCAAGAGGCGGGCATCGATCAGTTCAACGGCGCGCAGGGGCGGATTTTGTATGTGCTTTGGCGGCAGGATAACCTGCCCATATCCGAGCTCTCCGCGCGCACCGGGCTGGCCAAGACCACGCTCACCAGCATGTTGGACCGCATGGAGGCCGCCGGGCACATCCGGCGCGTGGCCGACAAAAAGGACCGGCGCATGGTGCGCATTGCGCTCACGGAATCGGCCCGGGCCATGAGCGGGCGGTATGATCAGGTTTCCGGCCGCATGACCGAGGCGTTCTATCAAGGGTTTACGGATTCGGAAATAGAGGCCTTCGAAGGGTATCTGCGCCGGGTTTTAGAAAACCTTACGAAAGGCGGCGCGAGCAATGGAGGACAGAACCCGGAAAATGATGGATGAGCTCATTGAGCGGTCGGGCAACGCGTATGTATGTTCGGTGGATGAGGCGGGCTATCCCTTGGTCAAGTGCATGTTTGCCCGAGGAAAGTCGGGAAACCGGTTCTACTTTTCCAGCAATCTCTCTTCCCGGCGCACAGGACAGTTTCTGCGCAATCCCAAATCCAGCGTCTATTTTTGCGACGAGGCGAATTTTCAGGCGGTTTTGCTGAGCGGCGAGATGGAAGTTTTAACTGATTTGGATCACAGGCGTATGATCTGGAGAGAGGGAGATGAGCAATACTATCCCGCCGGGGTGGAGGACGCGGATTACTGCGTGCTGCGTCTCACCGCGCGCCGGGGCCGGTGCTATCTGTTTCATGCCCAGGAAAATCAGGTGATTATGGAGGATTTTGAGCTATGAAAAAGATCGCCAAGGACGACGCCTGTTTTTTCACCCAACAACCCTTTCTGATCGGCACTTATGACCCGGAGGGCGCGCCCCGGTTCGCCACCATATCCTGGATCAGCTACACCTTCGGCCCGCCGGCCTGTCTGGTGGTGAGCATGTACGGAAAAAAGCACACCCGCGACAACATCGAGCGCACCGGCCAATTTACCGCCGGTTTGGTGACGCCTGAGCTGTTGCCCTTATGCGAGCACTTCAACCGGGCCACCCACCGCCCGGACCTGACGCCGGATTGGGCAGCGCGCCCGGCCCAGATCGTCGAAGCCCCGCTGCTGGCGGGGGCCAAGTTCAGCTATGAATTGAAGGTCATTCAAAAGGTGGAAATCGGGGATTGCGTGACCTATTTCGGGGAGATTCAGCGGGTGGACGTCTCGGAAGAGATTCAGAATTTGGAGTTTTTTGACCTGCGTAAAATCAATCCGGTCATTTATTCGCCCTACCATTATTTTACCGTGGGCGAACACCTGGGCGAGATTGGAGATTATTCAAAATAGAGATAAAGCGGCCCGGAACGCGGAAGGCGTTCCGGGCCGATTGCCCCTGAATCAATAGAAATAAGAGAACACAGTGGCCGCCAGCACGGTCATGAGCCCGGCCACCGCAATGGACAGGCTGCTCATGGCCCCTTCGATGCGGCCCATTTCCATGGCCTTGGTGGTGCCGATGGCATGGGAGGCGGTGCCGATGGCCAGGCCCCGGGCGATTTTATCCTCAATATGGAACAGCTTCAGCACCCGCTCGGCGATGATATTGCCCAGAATTCCGGTCAAAATGATGGCGGCCACGGCGATGGTGGTGATGCCGCCCAGTTCATCGGAAACGCCCATGCCGATGGCCGTGGTAATGGATTTGGGCAGCAAGGTCACATATTGCTCATGGCTCAGGCCAAACAGCACGCTTAACAGCCATATGCTGCCCAGACAGGAAAGCACCCCACAGGCCACCCCGGCCAGCACCGCGACGGCGTGCTTTTTTAGCAGGCTGATCTGTTCATACAGCGGGATGGCCAGGCAGACCGTGGCCGGAGTCAAGAGATACGTCAGGTATTGAGCCCCCTGATTAAAGGTTTCATAATCGATGTCCAACACGAGGAGCAGCGCCATAATCAGCACCACCGCGATCAAAAGCGGGTTGAAGATGGAGAGCTTGAACCGCTTCCTGCACCAGACCCCGATGAGGTAGCAGCCCACGCTGAGCACCATGCCAAAGTAGGTTGCGTTAAGAAGAAATTCGTTCATTGACCTTTTCTCCTTCGATTTTTTCCGGAGCGCGGCTTTGACGGCGGCGCACCAAAGCCTGGGCCGTGAGACCGGTGGCGCCCATGGTGAGGAGGGTGGTCAGGATCAATATGACCACCAGTGGAAGCAGCATGGCCTGGAGCGCTGGAAGGCTTTCCATCAGCCCCACCGAGGGCCCGATGAACATCAGCGGCATGATCTCAATCAAAAAGTCCGCCGCGGTCTTGACCTGATGGAGTTTAACCACCCCGGTCATCAGCAAAATCAGCATCAATACCAGGCCGTATATGCTGGCCGGTACGGGAAACGGAAGCAGGAGGCTTAGAAGCTCCCCGGCAAAGGAAACGCCCGCGATAATCAGAAATTGCCCAATGAGTCGCATAGTTCTTTCCCCAATCCCATGAATCGTTTTCCGTGCGCGATGGAAACGTATCAATTATAGCATTGAAGGCCCGGCTTTTCCCGCGCGTTACGTTGCGATTTGGCGCAGAATATGTTGTGTTTTGAAAATATTCGCAAAGGTGTCTTGACACATGTCGCGATATGATGCATACTGAGCAAGGATTTGTTACAAGAGGGAGACGGAGCAATGGAGATTATCGAGGAAATTCGCGCACTGAAGCAGCGGCGCAATGCGCTGATTCTGGCGCATTACTATGTGGACGGCCAAATTCAGGCGGTGGCGGATTATGTGGGCGATTCCTATTTTTTAAGCAAAAAGGCGGCCGAGACCGATTGCGATCTCATTGTGTTCTGTGGGGTGCGGTTCATGGCCGAGAGCGCCAAGCTGCTCAATCCGGGAAAGACCGTGTTGCTGCCCGACGCAAGCGCGGATTGCCCCATGGCGCATATGGCCGGAGTGCGGGAAATTGAGGAGATGAGGGAAATCCATCCCGACCTGGCGGTGGTTTGCTACATCAATTCCACGGCCGAGATCAAGGCCCATTCGGATGTGTGCGTGACCAGTTCCAACGCGGTCAAGGTGGTTTCCGCCCTGCCCAATTCCACGATATACTTTATCCCCGACGGCAATTTGGCGCGGCATGTGGCGGAAAAGGTCCCGGAAAAGCGGTTTCTCTATGGCCACGGCCATTGCCCGGTGCATCAGGCGGTCACGGCAGGGGATGTGCGCGCGGCAAAGGTGAGACATCCCCAGGCCCAGGTGCTGGTACATCCGGAATGCCCCAAGGAAGTGGTGGATTTATCCGACTACGCGGGCAGTACCGCGGGCATCATTGAATACGCCGGAAAGAGCCAGGCGGAGGAATTCATCATTGGCACCGAGATCGGGGTCATGTATGAATTGGAGCGAAGAAATCCGGGCAAGCGCTTTTATCCGGTGAAGGATGGCATGATCTGTCCGGATATGAAGCTCAACAGCCTTCAAAATCTGCTGGCAGCCTTGAAAGATGGAAAAAACGCGGTAAACCTTTCCAAAGAACAGATGGAAAACGCGCTGCCGCCGCTCAAGCGGATGCATGAGATCGCCCAGTAGGGGAGGAAGAAACGATGTTGGATACAGCGGATGTGGTGGTGGTGGGCACCGGGGTGGCCGGGCTGTTCTGTGCGCTGAATTTGCCCCGGACGGCCAAAGTGGTCATGCTCACCAAGGATCAATGCGAAAACTGTGATTCCTTTTTGGCCCAGGGTGGGATTTGTACCCTTAGAAGTCCCGAGGATTACAACAGCTTTTTCGAGGACACCATGCGCGCCGGCCATTATGAGAATAACGCGGCTTCGGTGGAACTCATGCTGCGCGGGGCGCCGGAGGTGATTTCGGATATCGTGGGCTATGGGGTGGAGTTTGACAAAGAGGACAACGGCGAATATCAGTATACCCGGGAAGGCGCGCACTCGGCCTATCGGATTTTGCACCACGACGACCTCACCGGCCGGGAGATCACCGAAAAATTGCTCAAAGAGGCGCGCGGCCGGGAGAATATTGAAATATTGGAGTACGCCGCCATGGTGGACTTGATGGTCAAGGATGGCCGGGCGGTGGGCGTGGTGATGCGCTATCGGGGAGAACTGATGCCCCTTTACGCCCGGGCCGTGGTGCTGGCCACCGGCGGCATCGGGGGATTGTTTAAGAACTCCACCAATTTCCGGCACATCACCGCGGACGCCCTGGCCATTGCGCTGATCCGTGGCATCAAAACCCAGGATGTGAGCTATATTCAGATTCATCCCACCGCGCTGTATTCGAATAAGCCCGGGCGCAGGTTCTTGATTTCCGAATCCGTGCGCGGCGAGGGCGCGGTGCTGCTCAACAAGGCGGGCGAACGCTTCACCGATGAGCTCAAGCCCAGGGATGTGGTGAGCGCGGCCATTCACCGCCAGATGGAAAAGGACGGTATGGATCATGTGTACCTTTCGGTTACCCATTTAAACAAAGAAATGGTGCCCCGCCGGTTTCCCAATATCTATAAAAAATGTCTGGAAGAGGGCTATGATTTGACCAGGGAGCCCATTCCGGTCACCCCGGCCCAGCATTATTACATGGGCGGCATTCTGTCCGGCGGAGAGGGTCAGACCTCGCTGACCGGATTGTACGCGGTGGGCGAGGCCGGCTGCAACGGGGTGCATGGGCGCAACCGTTTGGCCAGTAATTCGCTTTTGGAAAGTTTGGTCTTTTCCAAGCGGGCGGCGCTTCAGATCGGGGCGCGGCTGAACGGATGGAAGGCGGTGCTCATGAAGCCCGACCTTAAGCGGTATGAGGATCAGGCGGCGCTGAAAAGCCGGTATAAACAGGTGATTTTTGACGAGATTCGAAGGAAGGATGAGGCGTTTTATGATCAGTGGTGTAACGATGAAGATATTGATGGATGATTACATTCGCAGGGCGCTGGCCGAGGATATTACCAGCGAGGACGTGAGCACCAACGCGGTCATGCCCGAGGCCAGACAGGGCAGCGTGGAACTGATCTGCAAACAGGACGGCGTGCTGGCCGGGTTGCAGGTATTTGCCCGGGTGTTTGAGCTGTTGGACGAAAGCGCCCGGTTTGAGAGCGAATATCGCGATGGAGACGAGGTAAAGGCGGGCCAGCGCATCGGCATGGTGTACGCGGATGTGCGCGCGCTGCTCTCCGGCGAGCGCACCGCCCTCAATTACCTTCAGCGCATGTGCGGCATTGCCACCATGACCCGGCAGCTGGCCCGCGTGCTGGAGGGCAGTAAAACCCGGCTGTTGGATACCCGAAAGACTACGCCCAACATGCGCCCCTTTGAAAAATACGCGGTGCAGGTGGGGGGCGCGGGCAATCACCGCTACAATCTCTCCGACGGGGTGCTGCTCAAGGACAACCACATCGACGCCGCGGGCGGAGTGCGCCGGGCTGTGGAAATGGCCAAGGCCTATGCGCCATTTGTGCGCAAGATTGAAGTTGAGGTGGAAAACCTGGATATGGTACGCGAGGCGGTGGAGGCCGGAGCGGATATCATCATGTTGGACAATATGGACAGCGAAGCCATGAAACAGGCCGTGGAGCTCATTGACGGAAGGGCTGAAACCGAATGCTCGGGCAATGTGACCTTGGAGCGGTTGGAAGAGATCAAGAAGATCGGGGTTGACTATGTTTCCAGCGGAGCGCTCACCCATTCCGCCCCCATTATGGATATCTCCATGAAGCATTTGAGGTGTCTCAATTGAGCAAGACGCAAATGGCCGGCGAGCGGCGGGCGGCCATACTGGAAATGTTGAGCGCAAGCCATCAGCCGCTGAGCGCCGGACACATCGCCCGGGAGATGGGGGTCAGCCGCCAGGTGGTGGTGGGGGATATCGCGCTGTTGCGGGCTTCGGGGGAACAGGTTGTTTCCACCGCACGGGGGTATCTGTTGACGCGTCCGGCGCCACAAAAAACCTGGATCATCGAATGCAGCCACAGCAAGGAAGGGCTGCTGGAGGAGCTGTACGCGGTGGTGGACAACGGCGGCGCGCTGTTGGACGTAAAGGTGGAACATCCCATATACGGCCTGATTTCCGGCACGCTCAACATTCGCTCGCGCCATGACGCGGATCGTTTTGCCAATCAGCTTAAGGAGCAAAAGGCTGCGCCATTGAGCCTGCTCACGGACGGGGCGCATTTTCATACCGTGAGCTGTCCGGACGAAGAGACGTTTGAGCGCGTTTTGCGAAGCCTGGGCGAGAAGGGAATTTTAATTCAGCGGACAAAGCCGTGAGAAGATAAAGCGTAAGAAAAGGGGCGAGACTCATGCGGTGCGGATGTCCGGAATGCGGCACTTATATGATTCAATCTGAAGGCATGAGGCTGGGCTGTGTTTGTCCCAACTGCGGCACGCGCTGCACCGACTGCCTGGGCACCAATACCGTCATCAGCCGGGAGGCGCTCAAGGAATTAAAGGGCAGGGAATGGTTCCAATGGGAGAAAACGGAACGCCAAAGGGCCGAGGATGAGGAACACTTCTGGAAGCGGGAACCGGAAGATTAAACGGCGGCGCGGACGGTGTGGTCCGCGCTGTTTTTGTTGGGAGGGATAAGCAGTTGAAATTGGGGGAGCACATGTTATAATAAAACATCCAAGAAAGATTTTCATGGCATTGTTTTTGGTGTAGTTCGTCATTCATCCGGGACAGGGCGGTTCAATGGTGTTTAAGGTCCAAATGGGGATAGAAGTGTCTTTTCGAGCTGTCTGAGATCCAGGCGATGGCAAAAGGTTAATTTTTGTGATTTAAGTATTTCCCCACGCACGTGGGGGTGAACCGTCGGCTTCGTCCACCTGCTTCAAAAAAATGGATAGCGTTCCCAACGGCGTGGAGGTTGAAAAGATGCACGGCACAAAAGGAGAAGACCGTTGCACCGTGCATCTTTACTGCTTTTTATTTTTAGCTGTTTACCAGATAGCCCATCTTAATCATGCCGTTGCTGCTGCAAACAGAGCAGGTAGCTTCACCGCTTCCCAGACAATCCGTGCACATCATGAGGATACCGCCAACCACTTCCTGCCCGCTGCCATCACAGGTGGAGCAAGGTCCGCTGCCTCCGCTGCCGTCGCAAAAAGGGCATTCCCGTGTATAATCTTTGGTCATAATTCCATAGCCACGGCAAGTTTTACAGGCATATTTCCCCGAACCGCCACAGGCCATACAGGTTTTTCCATAGGCCGACCCCGAACCACTGCAGTTCAGGCAAGCGTCGGTGTAGCCCAGCCCCTCGCAAGCCGAGCATCGGTGATTCGACTGATAGTCTTTCAGGATCTCCACCAGCCATTGGGAAGGATTGTCCAGCGCACCACCATTATAAAGCCCCTGTTCGATTTCAAAGCTGAAGTAACTGGTAAAGCGAACCAAAAGTTCAAAGCTTTCTTGCTCGGTTCCGCCGTAGCAGAGTCCCAGAATTTCATTTTCGTTCTCGGCGGACGGGCCTGCTTGCCAGCTCACATTGGGAAAAGCGGCGTTCAGGGCGTCGCCGATGGGCACACCGTTCACACGTTTGCTTTGAAAGGTCCAGATGTAGTCGTCCATCGTCCATTGATAATCCGCTCCGGCCAGCGCAACGGACGGTAGAAGACAAAGAACAGTCAATAGCAATGGCAGCCAACTTTTCCGGTGCATGGGGAAACCTCCTCTGCATTTAAAATAACAGAAAATAATTCTTTTGCTTAATTATACTGCACGGGAATGGATACTGTCAATGGAGCATAAAAAATTGTGCCATACCCATCGGATATGGCACAACGAATAGGAATTTATTTCTTCATGGCCTCTTCCACAGCCACAGCCACAGCCACGGACGCGCCCACCATGGGGTTGTTGCCCATGCCGATCAGGCCCATCATCTCAACGTGCGCCGGCACAGAAGAGGAGCCCGCGAACTGGGCATCCGAGTGCATGCGGCCCATGGTGTCGGTCATGCCGTAAGAGGCGGGGCCGGCGGCCATGTTGTCGGGATGCAGCGTGCGGCCGGTGCCGCCGCCGGAAGCAACGGAGAAATACTTCTTGCCCTGTTCCCAGCATTCCTTTTTATAGGTGCCGGCCACCGGATGCTGGAAGCGGGTGGGGTTGGTGGAGTTGCCGGTGATGGAAACGCCAACCTTCTCATAGTGCATGATGGCCACGCCCTCGCGCACATCGTCCGCGCCATAGCAGTTGACCTTGGCGCGCTCGCCGTCCGAATAGGACTTGCGGGACACGATCTTGAGCTCGCTGGTCTTATAGTCGAACTGGGTCTTCACATAGGTAAAGCCGTTGATACGGCTGATGATCATGGCCGCATCCTTGCCCAGGCCGTTCAGGATCACGCGCAGCGGCTGCTTGCGAACCTTGTTGGCGTTGCGGGCGATGCCGATGGCGCCCTCGGCGGCGGCGAAGGATTCATGGCCAGCCAGGAAGCAGAAGCACTCGGTCTCTTCCCTGAGCAGCATGGCGGCCAGATTGCCGTGGCCCAGGCCTACCTTGCGCTGGTCGGCCACAGAACCCGGGATACAGAACGCCTGCAGGCCCTCGCCGATGCACTCGGCGGCCTCGGCCGCGGTCTTTACGCCCTTCTTCAACGCGATGGCGGCGCCCAACTCGTAGGCCCACTTGGCGTTTTCAAAGGCAATGGGCTGAATGCCCTCAACGATCTTGTAGGCGTCCACGCCCTTGGAATTGTTATAGGCTTTCAACGCGTCGAAATCGGCGAAGCCATACTGATCCAGAATGGGCTGGATCTGAGCAATACGTCTCTCGTAACTCTCGAACAGAGCCATTTATGTCACCTCTTTTACTGCTTGCGCGGGTCGATGTGCTTGGGAGCGTCGGCATAGCGGCCGTAGGTGCCGATATTCTTTTCGTAAGCCTCGTTGGGGCTCATGCCCTTCTTGATGGCGTCCATCATCTTGCCCAGGCTTACGAATTTGTAGCCGCATACCTGATCGTCCTCGTCCAGGGCGATCTTCAGCACATAGCCCTCGGCCATCTCCAGATAGCGGGTGCCCTTGAGCTTGGTGCCGTACATGGTGCCCACCTGAGACCTGAGGCCCTTGCCCAGATCTTCCAAGCCCGCGCCGATGGGCAGGCCGTCGTCCGAGAAAGCGGACTGGGTGCGGCCGTACACGATCTGCAGGAACAGCTCGCGCATGGCGGTGTTGATGGCGTCGCACACCAGGTCGGTGTTCAGCGCTTCCAAAATGGTCTTTCCGGGCAAAATTTCGGAAGCCATGGCGGCCGAATGGGTCATGCCCGAGCAGCCAATGGTCTCCACCAGCGCCTCTTCAATGATGCCGTTTTTCACATTCAGGGTCAGCTTGCAGGTGCCCTGCTGGGGCGCGCACCAGCCGATGCCGTGAGTCAGGCCGGAAATATCGGTAATTTCCTTGGCCTGTACCCATTTTCCTTCCTCGGGAATCGGCGCCGGGCCGTGGTTGGGGCCCTTTGCCACGCAGATCATCTGCTCAACTTCGTGAGAATATTGCATTGTTCGTCCTCCCTTTTCAGGTGATGGTGACTGAGCCGGGGCTCGCACGGCGGATTTTGACGCCCATATTTGGCCGCGGCATTGCATACGCATTTATTATAACACAAAAAGCCGCTGGATATAAAATCCTGACGTTTTTTTAACAAAATTCGTACAATGAGGGGAAATAAGGAGGAAAACGAACGGAAAAAGCAGAGTTTTGCGTGTTTTTTCGAATCCGGCTTGCAAAACCGTGCGCTTTCCCGTACAATCTTTTATATAAACCAAAACGGCCAACTTTGGAGGGAAGAACGATATGGTAACGCTTATAAAGGAAAGCATGAAATACACAGACGGCCGCCTGGTGCCTTCTCAGCAGGGCGACCGGGGGGGCAGCATGGCCATGCGCATATTGGAAAAGCATAATATCGCCCGGGACGGAGCGGGCATGCGCATCCGCTTTGACGCCATGGCCTCCCATGACATCACCTATGTGGGTATCATTCAGACCGCCCGGGCCAGCGGCATGAAGGAATTTCCGCTGCCCTATGTGCTCACCAACTGTCACAACAGCCTGTGCGCGGTGGGCGGTACCATCAACGAGGACGACCATCAGTTCGGCCTTTCGGCGGCCAAGAAATACGGCGGTATCTATGTGCCCGCCCATCAGGCGGTCATCCATCAGTACATGCGCGAATGCTGGGCCGGCTGCGGCAAGATGATCCTGGGCTCGGACAGCCATACCCGCTACGGCGCGCTGGGTTGCATGGGCGTGGGCGAGGGCGGCCCGGAGCTGGTCAAGCAGCTGCTCAAAAAGACCTATGATATCGCCAGGCCCCAGGTGGTGGCGGTGTACCTCACCGGCGCGCCCAGGCGTGGGGTGGGCCCCCAGGATGTGGCGCTGGCCATCATCAAAGCGGTCTTTGGGTGCGGCTTTGTGAAAAATAAGGTCATGGAGTTCATGGGCCCGGGCGTGGAAGGATTGAGCGTGGAGTACCGCAGCGGCATTGATGTCATGACCACCGAGACCACCTGTTTAAGCTCCATTTGGACCACCGACGAAAAGGTGAGGGATTATCTAAAGCTCCATGGCCGCGAGGAGGATTATCAGCCTTTGGCGCCCGAGGAAGGGGCGCTGTACGACGGAGCGGTGATGGTGGAGTTGGACAAGGTGGAGCCCATGATCGCGCTGCCCTTCCATCCCAGCAATGCCTGCACCATCCGCGAATTCATTCAAAACGCGCCGGAGCTGCTGAAGAAGGTGGAGGATACCGCCAGCGGAATGGTCAGCAAGGGCAAGGTGCCGGATTTGAAGGCCAAGATCAAACCGGACGGGGTTTATATCGAGCAGGGCGTGATTGCGGGCTGCTCAGGCGGCACCTACGAAAATCTGATGACTGCGGCCGACATCCTGGAGGACGCCAGCATTGGAGACGATGTGTTCTCCTTGAGCCTGTATCCGGCCAGCCAGCCCCAGTACTTGGCGCTGATTCAGAGTGGAGCCGCGGCCAGGCTCATGAAAACCGGAGCCACTTTGCGCTCGGCCTTTTGCGGCCCTTGCTTCGGGGCGGGCGACGTGCCCTCCAATGGCGCGCTCTCCATCCGCCATACCACCCGCAACTTCCCCAGCCGCGAGGGTTCCAAGCCGGGCGAGGGACAGATTTCCTATGTGGCGCTCATGGACGCCCGTTCCATCGCGGCCACCGCGCGCAATGGCGGCAAGTTGACGCCTGCGGATGAGGTGGATTGGGTGGACAGCGATCACAGCTATTCCTTTGACGCCTCGGTGTACGCCAACCGGGTATACAACGGATGGGGCAAGGCGCAACAGGATTTGCCCTTGGTGTTTGGCCCCAACATTGCCGACTGGCCGGAAATGATCCGGCTGCCGGAGAACCTGGTGCTGGAGGTGGCTTCCTCCATATTGGATCCGGTGACCACCACGGATGAGCTGATTCCCTCGGGCGAAACCTCCTCTTATCGCTCCAACCCGCTGCGCCTGGCCGAATTCGCCCTTTCCCGCAAGGATCCGGGCTATGTGGGCCGGGCAAAGGCCATTCAGCGGATGGAGAACAGCCGGCGCGCCTTCCTCGCGGGCGGGTCTTTGGATCAGGAGGCCCGGGAAATGCTGAGCTTAACCGGCAAAGAGGCGGAGCAGGCCGCCCGGGATACCGGATTGGGTTCGCTGGTATTCGCCCTGAAGCCCGGCGACGGTTCGGCCCGGGAACAGGCCGCCAGCTGCCAGCGGGTGCTGGGCGGATGCGCCAATGTGGCCGCCGAGTATGCCACCAAGCGCTATCGCTCCAATGTGGTGAATTGGGGCATGCTGCCCTTTATCATGAAGGATGCCGCCGCGTCTCCCCTTCAGGTGGGCGATAAACTGCTGTTGATGGGCATTAAAAGAGCGCTGGAGCAGGGCGGCGAGCACATTTGCGCGACCTTAATCCGCAATGGTGAGCGGCGTGAGATCGCCCTGGAATTGCCCGCCATAACCAAGGACGAGCGGGATATTTTGCTGGCGGGATGCCTGATCAATTACTACGCTGAATAGGCGTGTAACGATGAATTTACCGGCTTTTTTGTCCGACGAAAGGTCAAAGAAGCCGGTTTTTTGAAAAGTTCATGAGACAAGGAACCGGCAATTGTGGATATAACACAATATATTGCGAAGAAATTGTGAGCAATTGCGTCGATTCTTTGAAAAATGCGATTTGGGTCTGGAAGTCCAGGTAAAGATGTTGTATAATGGAAGCAGCAAAAGAAGTAAGGAGGCGACCCCTCATGATTCAGGTAATTATGGGTAAAAAGGGAAGCGGGAAGACCAAGCGTCTGATCGATCAGGCCAATGACGCGCTGAAAGTGGAGCACGGCAGCGTGGTCTTTATCGACGATGATACGCGGTACATGTACGACCTGCGCCATGAGATCCGCTTTGTGGACGCCAGCGATTACAAAATCGCTTCGGCCGATATGTTTTATGGTTTCGTCAGCGGCATGCTGTCCATGAATTTTGATATCTCCGTTATCTTTGTGGATGCTTTCGTGAAGATGGTCAATGCGGATATGAAGACCATGGAACCATTCTTTGCCCGACTGGAAGAGCTGAGCAAGGCTCGCAACGTGAACTTCGTCATCAGCATCAGCGGCGATCCGGCCGAGCTTCCGGAGTTTATCACGCGTTACGCGATCTGACGGACAAAGAGGAAACCCATTACAAAATACGGAGTGTAGTATATGCATTATGTGAGCACGCGCGAAGGGAAAGCTGCTTTTTCCGCCGCGCAGGCCATTGTAAGGGGTATCTCCGAGGAAGGCGGGCTGTTTGTGCCTGCCTTCTTTCCGCATATGGGGCTGGATGAAATTGGCGCCATGGTGCAAAAGAGCTATCAGGAGCGGGCCTGCGTTATTTTGGGAAAATTTTTGACGGATTTTTCGGCGGAACAGATCCGGAAAATGGTGGAGGCGGCCTATGGCAGCGGCTTCGATGCCCCGGAGGTTGTTCCCGTGCGGGAGATCGATAAGGGGCGGGCGGTGGCCGAGCTTTGGCACGGGCCCACGTTGGCCTTTAAGGATATGGCGCTTCAGCTTCTGCCACATTTGATGACCGCTTCGGCGGCTCAGGTGGGGGAAAGGCGGGAAATTGTCATACTGGCCGCCACCTCAGGGGATACCGGCAAGGCGGCTTTGGAGGGTTTCGCCGACGTAAAGGGCACGCAATGCGTGGTGTTTTATCCCAAGGAGGGGGTTTCCCAGGCCCAGCGGCTTCAGATGGTGACCCAGGAGGGGAAAAACACCCATGTGATCGCGGTGCGCGGCAATTTCGACGACGCCCAGGCCGGGGTTAAACGCATTTTCGGCGACCCGGAAGCCAGGGATTGGATGAACCAACAGGGCAAGGTGTTTAGCTCGGCCAATTCCATCAACTGGGGCCGGTTGGCGCCGCAACTGGTCTATTATTTCTCGGCCTATGTGGATCAGGTCCGGCAGGGGCGGATTGAGCTGGGGGATGAGCTGAACTTTGTGGTGCCCACCGGAAACTTCGGCAACATTCTGGCTGCGGTTTATGCCCGGAACATGGGGCTGCCCATAGGCAGGTTGATTTGCGCCAGCAATCGCAACCGGGTGCTGGCCGATTTCCTGAAAGACGGGGTGTATGACGCCCGGCGGGCGTTTTATCAGACCACGTCGCCCTCGATGGATATTTTGATTTCCTCCAATCTGGAGCGCATGCTGTTCGAAATCAGCGGACGCGAGGTTGCCCAGGTAAACGAATGGATGGAATCGCTCAGAACAAAGGGGCGGTATGAGGTCAGTGGCCAGGCGCTGGATGCGTTGAAGGCGCTGATTTGGGGCGGATGGGCCGGGGATCAGGCAGTTTCCGAGACCATCAGTCAGACCTGGAAGCGGTGGGGCTATCTGACCGATCCCCATACCGCGGTGGCGCTCAATGTGCATCGTCAATATGTCGAGGCCACGGGCGATGAGCGGCAAGCGGTGATTATGTCCACCGCCAGCCCCTTCAAGTTCGGAAAGACCGTGCTGGAAGCCATCGAAGGGGGCGTTCAGGCTCAGGACGATTTCGAATGTTGCCGGTTCTTGAGCCAAAAGACCGGCTGGGTGCTGCCCAAGGCCATTGCGGAGTTGCCGGGCAAGCCGGTGCGCCATCGCGCCGAGTGCGAGCCGGGGGATATGATGGACGCGGTGAAGCGGGCGATGGAGGAATAGGCATTATGACAGAAAACCGGGCTGAAAAGCGGAGGACTTTTCGGCTCGGTTTTTTTCGGAATGGCAGAGTGGGGATGGGCGGTTTGGGAGGGGGAGAGGAAAAGGATCATTTATCGAATCATCACCATACTCTTTATGGCAATGGTGCTGTTCGATTTGCTGGTCATGATTGTCATCCCCTTTGAGCATTTATAAATGCATTGAATGCGCACAACAGTTCGTTTCAATATGGGATGACCGGCAGGCCGGTGCGCCGTCTTCCGGCTGAAAAAATGAAGGATCGGATTCTTATCAAAGCGATGTATGTATCCGATCCTTTATTCAATTGAGTTTTTTTGAATCCCCGTCCCAGAGATCCTGTTTTCCCGCGCTCAGGCGCTCTGTTCTTCCTCCACTTGCGGCTCCTGGATACGGCCAATGATCAGCATGGCCGTGACAAACAACAGGAAGGTGAAGACAAAGGGCAGACGGCGATCCATGCTGGAGAGCCATCCGGCCAAATACCCAAAGGGAGAGGAGAAGGCGATGGTGGAGGCCATGATCAGGGCATTCAGGCGCGCCCGCTCCTGGGAGGTGATATTCAGTTGGAGCAGCGCGTCTTTGCGCGGATTGACCAGCGCAGCGGCCACGGCGGCAACCAGTACATAGAGCAGCACAAATCCCAGACTGTCCGCGGGGGAGAAGACCAGCACCAAGGCCGCCGCAGCGTACAGGGCCAGACCGATCCATAGCGGAAGGCGGAATTTCGTGGCGTTCATGCGGTGTTGAAATCCTACCATGAAGACCAGCATGACAGCGGCGTTCAAAATGGGGAACAGCGCCAAAAAGTTTTCCGAAAGACCCAGACGTTGCGTCACATACAGGCCGAAAAAGTTCGTACTCACCATGTTGGTGATATACAGGATTACCGAGACAGCCACGGCTTTGAGAACGCTCCTGTTCTTCAGCAGGCTGGGGATCAACTGGCGATATTCTCCCAGCATGTGGG
>DVJW01000037.1 GCA_018716505.1 Candidatus Faecaligallichristensenella faecipullorum
AACCGAGCTATGCGGGTCTGGGCGGCAGCCCAGCGGGCTCCGGGCAGCGCCCGGCCGTTTGAAGGGGGTTAGGGGGTGCATGAGGGGGCCTAAGGGGGAGGATCGGAACTCCCCCTGGCCCCCTCATAAAACGGTTTCCCTTCCCAAGGGGAAAATTTGCTTCCCTTTGCAAAAGGGAAAAATTGAAAAGGGAAAATTTCGCTTCCCTTTGGAAAAGGGAAAGCAACGCGCACGCGCTTTCAAAAAAGAAAAGGAGGCATTTCCCATGAACATCTGGCACGACCTGTCTCCCGAACAGGTAAAGCCCGAAAATTTTACCGCGGTCATCGAGATTTCCAAGGGCAGCAAGGTCAAATACGAGCTGGACAAGGAGACCGGCCTTTTGCGCATGGACCGGGTGCTGTACACCGCCACCCACTATCCCCAAAACTACGGCTTTATCCCGCGCACCTACGGCGAGGACAACGATCCCCTGGACGTGCTGGTGCTGTGCTCCGAGCCCATCCTGCCCCTGACCATGGTGCAGTGCTATCCCATCGGCGTCATCCAGATGGTGGACAATGGCAGCGGGGATGAGAAGATCATCGCCATTCCCTTCTCCGACCCCACCTACAGCGGCTATCAGTCCATCGACGATCTGCCCCGCCATGTGTTCAATGAAATGGAGCATTTTTTCACGGTGTATAAGCAGCTGGAGCACAAGCAGACCTCGGTCAACCCGGTCATGGGCCGGGCGCGGGCGGTGGAGATCATCGCCTCGGCCATGGAGCGCTATCGGGAAAAATTCGGAAAGTGAGGGGCGCCCGCCATGCAAAGCGTGAGAATTATCGATTTGCCCAGGATGAAGATGGTCTCCTCGGGGGTGGGCATGTTTGGCGACGGCAAGCTGGAGCGCTTCGCGGAATGGTTTTCCGCCCTGCCCCAGGGGCTCTATCCCGAGGATTTCCTGTGCGGAAACGAGCAGGGCATGTTCTGGCTCTTTCCATACCGTTCGGGCATGGACATCGGGCCGTTTGAACTCGTGGACTTCCAGGGCGGGCTGTACGCGGTGGCCACCGACATCGACCAGCGCACCGACACTAAGGCCATGCGCGCCCAGGTGGACGCCTTTTTGGAGGAAAACGGCCTGACGCGGGATCAAACCCGGTGGGAGATGGGCCATATCCTGACCTCGGACCGGGCCGCGAAAATCCTGGGTTATTATCAAATGGATTACTTTATCCCGGTGAAGCCGGTGGGATAGGGCGGGCTCAGCCTTCCTTGGGGTTTGGTTCCTCCGCCCGCGAGCGCCGCCTCATATACGCCCCCGGGCTCATGCCCGAGGCCCGCTTAAAGGCCCGGGAAAAGCTGTTGGCGTCCGCATAGCCCAGATGGGCGGCCAGCTGGGTCAAATTCAGACGCCCCGAGCGCATCAGCTTTAGGGCCCGCCTCAGCCGGAGCTGGTCCACATATTCCCGGAAGGTCATGCCGGCCTCCTGATGAAAGCGCCGGCTCAGATGCTCGGGCGCATAGCCCAGATGGGCGGCCGCGCCGGTGAGGCTCATATCCCCGCCCGCGGAAAGATAGCGCGCCACCTGTTCAAACAGCCGCCCCGGGGCCGGTATGCCCACCCCCTCCGGGGCCATGCGCAAAATCTGCCCGCAGAGCTCGCGCACCCCGCCGCTCAAAATCAGCCGTCCGGCCTCGTCCTGGGCCTGGGCGGCCGCGCCCAGGTTTTCAAACCGGCAGCGCAGGCGTTCCGGCTCCATGGGCGGCTTGTCCAGCATCAGCGAGGGCAGAGAGACCCCGGAAAACTCCGGGGTAAATTGAAGCACCGCTATGGCGCAGGGGCCCAGCGCCCGGGTGGAATGCACGGCCCCGGGACGGATGACCGTGAGCGCCCCCGGCGAAAGGCAGGCGCTGGCCGTGCCCACCCGCTGAACGCAGCGCCCCTGTTGGACGAGCAGCAGCTCATAGGCGTCGTGCCAATGGCTGCCCGCCATCTCGCCCGCCTGGCCGGCCACGTTTTCAAAGGCCGTGCAGGCCCGGGCGCCGTTTTCCAGTTCCAGATATTCCCGATAGGCATACATGCGCGCCGCTCCTTCCCGTTGGGCTTTTGTCCATTTTAACATGAATATCAAAAAATGTATAGAACCGGTCAAAAACTGCGCTAGGCCCGGGGCCGGGGCGTCCTGTATAATGACCCCAAACCTCAAAAGAGAGCGGGGAGGAATATCCATGCGCAAACCGGACTTCGAACGCAACACCCTGCGGGTGCTTCAAAAGGGCAAACCCGAGCGGCCCGCGCTGTTTGAATTGTTTTTGAATCCGACCTACTACGCCCGTCTGGCCGGGCGCGAGTCCATTCCCGGGGATTCCTTCGACTATCTGAAGCTGGTGGTGGAGGCCATGGCCGCCGCGGGCTATGACTATGCCTCCACCCATGCCTCGAGTTTTGGCTTTGACGCCAAGCCCCGGGCCCATCTGAACACCGTTTCCCTGAACGACGGCGCGGTGATCACCGATTGGGAGAGCTTTGAAAAATACACCTGGCACGACCCGGAAAGCTACGACGTCTCCAATATTGAGAAAATCGCGCCCTTTTTGCCCGAGGGCATGAAGCTGATGATCATGGGCCCCTGCGGGGTGCTGGAAAATCTGATCGCCCTGATCGGATATGAAAATCTGTGCGTGATGCTGTATGACGAGCCCGGGCTGGTGAAAGAAGTGGTGGATCATATCGGCAACGCCCTGGTGCGCTATTATGACATGGTGGCCGGCATGGACACCGTGGGCTTTCTGTGCTCCAACGACGACTGGGGCTTTAACACCCAGACCTTCCTGAGCCCCGAGGATATGCGCAAGTACATCTTCCCCTGGCATAAGCGCATCGTGGAGGTGGCCCATAAGCACGGCAAGCCCTGCATCCTGCATTCCTGCGGCTATTTCGACGAGGTCATCGAGGATATCATCGAAGATATGAAGTTCGACGGCCGCCATTCCTACGAGGACAACATCTGCCCGGTGGAACAGGCCTACGACCGCCTGGCCGGACGCATCGCGGTCATGGGCGGCATCGACATGGATTTCATCACCCGGGGCGAGCCGGATCAGATTTACGCCCGCTCCAAGGCCATGCTGGAGCGCAGCAAGGACAGGGGCTGCTATCTGTTGGGCAGCGGCAACAGCGTGCCCGAGTATGTGCCCTTTGAGAACTACATGGCCATGGTGCGCGCGGCCACCGAAGAATAGGGGAGAACAGACCATTGACAAACCTGTTTTCTCCGTTTGGGGATGCATGAAGGGGCCGCAGCCCCTTCCTATCTTCGCCCCGGCCCGGGTAACCCCCGGCCGGGGTTTCGCATGCCGGCCATTACAGCCGCAGTCCCTTGATATCCTTGATCCTGGACAAAATGACATGGCTGTTGCATTCGATAACCCCGCTCAGCTGGTCCAGGGTGCCGTAGATCAGCTTTTCCATCTCCTCGTTGGACGAGGCCACCGCGTGCACATGCAGCCGGCTCTTGCCGGTAACCCGGTAAATTTGGGTGACCACCTCGTTTTCCTTCAGCCGGTCCGCCACTTCCATCAGGGCGTCGGGCCGGGTCTCGATCTCAAAATAACAGGACACCGCCCCGCTGATCTTTTGGGGGTTGATGATGGTGGTGTATTCCTCGATGACCCCCCGCTGTTCCAATGCCTGCACCCGCATCTTCACCGCCACCCGGGAAATCCCGATCTGTTGCCCGATCTCCGAATAGGACATCCGGGCGTTTTGTATGAGCAGTTTCACAATGCGCTGGTCCAGCTCGTCCAATCCGTCCAAAAACATAGGCCGTCCTCCCGCCGTGGTAAAGGTTTCGATTTGTGATTCGCGGCCATTATACTGCGCGCCCTTTGAAAAGTCAAGCAAAGGGCGCGCTTTGTATTGACAAAGCGCGCGCGTATCCCTATAATACATTACGGATGTTAATCTAAAAATTTCGAAAAGAAAGTTGGGATCCGGCGAATGGAAAATGAGATGACCCGGGGGCCGGTGATGAAGACCATGCTGCGCTTTTCCGTCCCCATGATTCTGGGGAACCTTTTGCAGCAGTGTTACAATATCGCCGATACCCTGATCGTGGGCCGGTTTTTGGGCACCGACGCCCTGGCCGCGGTGGGCTCGGCCTTTTCGCTGATGACCTTTTTGACCTCGATCCTGCTGGGGCTGGCCATGGGCAGCGGCACGGTGTTCTCCATCCGCTTCGGCCAGGGCGACCGGCTGGGCCTGAAGGAGGGCATCCGGGCCTCCTTTGTGCTGTTGGGCCTGGTGGCCGTGGTGCTGAACGCGGCGGTGTTTGCGCTGCTGGACGGGATCATCGCCTTTTTGCGCACCCCCGAACCGCTGTTTGAACTCATGCGTTCGTATCTTTGGGTGATTTTTACCGGCATCATGGGCATCTTCCTGTATAACTTCTTTGGGTCGCTGCTGCGCTCTTTGGGCAATTCGGTGGTGCCGCTGGTGTTTTTGGCCGTTTCCGCGGTGCTGAACATCGTGCTGGACCTGGTCTTTGTGGCGGTGCTGCACCGGGGGGTGGCCGGGGCCGCCGAGGCCACGGTGATCGCCCAATACGTTTCGGGCCTGGGCATCGCCGTGTATACCCTGAAAAAATTCCCCCACCTGTTCCGGGGGGAGGAGAAGGTCAAACTGCGCCTCAGCCGGATGCGGGAAATCTTCAGCTTCTCGGCCCTCACCTGCGTCCAGCAGTCCATCATGAACTTCGGCATCCTGGCCGTGCAGGGCTTGGTGAACAGCTTTGGCACCACGGTCATGGCGGCCTTTGCCGCGGCGGTGAAGATCGACGCCTTCGCCTATCTGCCGGTGCAGGATTTCGGCAACGCCTTTTCCATTTTCATCGCCCAGAATTACGGGGCGCGCCAAAATGAGCGCATCCGCCAGGGCATACGCGGGGCGGTCCTGGCCTCGGCGGGCTTCAGCCTGTTGGTTTCGGTTCTGGTCTTTGCGTTCGCCCGGCCGCTGATGGGGCTGTTCGTGGACGCCGGGGAGACGGCGGTGATCGCCGAAGGCGTGCGCTACCTGCGCATTGAGGGCGCCTTTTACCCTTTGATCGGCATGCTGTTTTTGCTCTATGGCCTGTATCGGGCCCTGGGCCGGCCGGGCATGTCGGTGGTGCTCACGGTGGCCTCCCTGGGCACCCGGGTGGCCCTGGCCTACGCCCTGTCCGCCATCCCGGCCCTGGGCGTGGTGGGCATCTGGTGGTCGGTGCCCATCGGCTGGCTGTTGGCCGACGCCCTGGGGGTGGGCTATTATCTGGCCAGGAGAAAACAGCTGACCCCTTGAAGCGCGGGGCCGGATGGCCTATAACGAAAAAGAGACGGCGAAAGCCGTCTCAGGGTGTTGACAAAGTCAACACCCTTCGAAAAAATGAAAATGGTGAAAAGTCAAGTCAAGTGCAACACTCGATAGGGAAACGCCAACCAAGACACTTTCTGGGACGCCGGTTCATTTTGTAGACAAAAGCTTGAACCTCTGAATCGGAAAACCGCCTGAAATCAGAGTATTTCGGAAAGGCCTCCCGGAGTAAGCCATTGGTATTCTCATTGCTTCCCCTCTGCCAAGGGGAAGCGGCGTCGGCAAAGTAGAAGAGGGTATCGCCCAGTATCTCTTCTACCTTTGCGAACAGCGCAAACTCGCTGCCGCGGTCACAGGTCACAGTCCGGCGCAGTTCGGGCGGCAAAGGACTGAGCATTTGAATCATCGCTTCAGCTACAACCTCCGCCGTTGCACGTTCTACTTTTGCCGCGTAGAGCATACGGCTTTTTCGGTCTACCAGCGTTACAATGGCTCCTGTACCGTGTTTCCCTGCAACCGTATCCCCCTCCAAATGACCGGTCTCTGTCCTGTTGGCAGCCGCCTCAGGCCGCTCTTTGATGGAACGCGCATTCACGATTTGCCCTGTTTTGCGTTTCTTTCCGCCTTCGCGGCGCTTTTTTCCTTGGCGGCGAAGATGTTGGGCAAAACTCTTTTTACGGCTCACATATCCTGACCATTCTGAATGAAAGAGGCCTGCGGAGATGGCTCGGTAAATCGTTTTGGCGCTCACAGGGAGCGGCTCTCCATTCAGCCGTGCCCGCTCTACGATTTGCTCCGGAGACCAATGCTCTTCTTCAATCAGGCGTCGTATCCATTCCAACAGCACGGGATCTGACAAGATCCGTTTCCTGCGGCATTTTCTGCGCTTGCGTTCATAGATCTGTTGTGCTGCCTCAGGCTGATAGCGATGCCGGTTCCTCCGGCCTCGCCTCAGTTCTCGGCTGATCGTAGAGGGCGAACGGTCCAACTCCCTGGCAATTGCTCGAATACTGAGGCCTGCTTTATGGAATGCATATAGACTTCCTCGCTCTGTTGGTGTAAGATGTATATAGTGACTCACGGGACGCTCACTCCTTTTTTGTGTTCGGCAAAACCATTATAAGGGTTTGCGCTCCCGTGTGTCACGCTTTTCTTTTTTCACCTGTTGCACTTACAGTGTACATTCAGATTTTTCATTTTTTCGAAGGGTGTTGACTTTGTCAACACCCAGGGCGCGGAATCCATCAAAGCTTCATTATTCGCCCATGACCTGTTTAATACAATCGGCCGCAAACTTCCGGGCGTTTTCCAGATCGGTTTCATTGGGCGCATGGCCGCCCGAGAACAAGCCGCCCTTGCCGCTGCAAACAAAGGTCTGCTTGAGCACGTTAACCCCGCGAGCCGTGAGCTCGCTGCGCATTTCATCCAGCGCGGCCTGGCTCATTTTGGGGTTGCAGCCAAACAGGGCCACATTCTCCACACGCTTTTTGTCCATGGAGGAAATGAACTCTTTGGTTACCTTATCCATTTTGGTGCCCTCGCAGCCCAGGAACATCAGCACAATGCCTTCGGGCATATAGGCCGGCATCAGCGGCTCTTTAACAATTTTACACTCGCGGGCAATGGCCTCGGCCACCGCTTCAGCAGAACCTTTGGGGCTTACATAATGGACTCTACCTTTCATACTCCAATGCCTTCTTTCCACAAATCAGGTTATTAATTCTATAATAACACGGTTATTATAAAACGCAAGTAATTCTGCTTATATTTCACAACAAAATCACATTCCTGTCATGGTTTATGGATATTCCCCGCAACGGCAGGCAACACAGTGTGTAAAGGCAAGGTTTAAGCTATTTCGCCTCCCTCTCCTCGGCGGCCAGCGCCCGGTTGACCGCGCACAGCACGCCCTTGATGGAAGCGATATTGATGTTGCTCTCAATACCCACGCCGAAGGTGCTCTTGCCCTTGTACATCAGTTCGATATAGGCCACGGCCTTGGCGTCCGCGCCGCCGGAGATGGCATGCTCATGATAGGAGACGAAGGTAAAGCCCTTCACATGGGCCTGCCTCAGGGCATTAAAGAAGGCGTCAATGGGGCCGTTGCCCTCGCCGGAAATGGCGTGCTCCTGCCCATGATAGCAGATGGTGCCCGAAAAGCGCACCACTGAGTGGCCATTGTGGCCGGTTTCCTGAATATCATGCTTCTTCAGCATGAAGGGCGAGGTGACGTTGTGATACTCCTTATCAAAGAGCGCCCAGAGCTGGCTGGGGGTAAGCTCGCTGCCAGTGCGGTCGGTCTCGGCCTTGACCACCGCGCCAAAATCCGGGTGCATATTCTTGGGCAGGTTGAAGCCAAAGTTTTCCTGCAGCACAAAGGCCGCGCCGCCCTTGCCGCTCTGGCTGTTGATGCGGATAATCGGCTCGTATTCCCGGCCCACGTCCTTGGGGTCAATGGGCAAATAGGGCACCATCCACATCTCGCTGTCATGCTCGCGCATATAATCGAAGCCCTTTTTGATGGCGTCCTGATGGGAGCCGGAAAAGGCGGTGAACACCAGATCGCCCGCGTAGGGGGCGCGCTCATGCACCTTCATTTTGGTACACCGTTCATAGATCCTGCGCAGCATGGGCAGGTTGGAGAAATTCAGCTTGGGGTCAACGCCCTGGGTATACAGATTCAGGCCCAGCGTCACCACGTCCACGTTGCCGGTGCGCTCGCCGTTTCCAAAGAGCGTGCCCTCTATGCGCTCGGCCCCGGCCAACATGGCCAACTCGGCATCCGCCACCCCGGTGCCCCGGTCATTGTGGGGATGCACGCTGATTATGGCCGATTCCCGATTTTTCAGATGGCGGCAAAAGTACTCCACCTGATCCGCAAACCCGTTGGGGGTGGAGAGCTGAACCGTGCTGGGCAGGTTGAGAATAATCTTCTTTTCCGGGGTAGCGCCCAACTCCTCCATAACCCGCTGGCAAATCTCCACCGCGTTGTCCATTTCGGTACCCGAAAAGCTCTCGGGCGAATATTCATAGCGGATGGAGCGCCCCTGATCGGGCAGGGCCTCGGCCAATTCCCGCACCAGGCGCGCGCCCTGAACCGCTATATCGATAATGCCCTTCATATCCCGGTGAAACACCACCTGGCGCTGAAGGGTGCTGGTGGAGTTATAAAGGTGCACGATGACCTGCTTCGCACCCCGAATGGCCTCAAAGGTCCTGCGGATCAGATGCTCGCGCGCCTGGACCAAAACCTGAATGGTCACATCGTCTGGGATCCGGTTCTGCTCGATCAACGCACGCAAAATTTCATACTCGGTCTCCGAGGCCGAGGGAAAGCCCACCTCAATCTCCTTAAAGCCCATCTGAACCAAAGCGTCAAACATCTGAAGCTTTTCCTGCAGGTTCATGGGTTCCACCAGCGCCTGATTGCCGTCTCTCAAATCCACGCTGCACCAGACAGGCGCCTGAGTAATGGTCTTGTTCGGCCATTGACGGTCCGAAAGACCGATGGGTGCAAAGGGCGTATACTTGTGATAGGACGGTTTCAACATTGATTTTCCTCCTTCTTGAGATTTTGTCGGTATCCAGGCGGCTGAGGTGAGAAAGGGCTAAATAAAAAAACCCCGTCCCTGTCTTTCACAGGGGCGAGGTTGAAAACCACGCGGTACCACCCAATTTCCGCCGCAACAAGCGGCGCTCATCAGCCTCCAACAAGGCCTGACCTCTAACGCGGTCATCCGTTCCGCACTACCAAATTCGCGCGGACAACTCAGGGATGAGCTATACACGCGCCCTCTGCCGCGGACTTACACCAACCGTCCGCTCTCTTTGGGCCATCAGACGCGTCTTATTCCCGTCATCGTCTTTATCGGAACCTTCAATTGGATTTATTATACGGAAAGCGCGGCGCGCTGTCAAGGGAGTTTACAGAAATTTCTGATCTCTTAACCCGCGAGCTCATTCTCCATCTGCTGAATGAGCTCCATATTATACCATTCCACCGAACTCAGGCTGCTCTCGGAAAATCCGCCCGGCTTATACCAGCTTTTTTTCATGAAATACCGGGCGTACTTTTCATTGTTAAACACATAGCCGTGACGGGCGTAAATTTCGTTGCGCGCGTAGGGCCACAGATCGGAATCCACCTGTTCGATCTCTTCCCGGGTGAGCTTGTATTTATTCGAATCCGGAAAGATATAATCCGCCGTCTGAGGCGTCTCTCCCTGATCCTGACTGTATGTTTCTTCCACCGCGGCAATCAAATCCATGTTATACCACTCGATGGAATTCAAATCCGACTTGCTGAAACCGCCGGGCCGGTACCAGGACTTGCCGGCAAAGTACTCGGCGTATTTCTCATTTTGAAATTCATAACCATGGCGGGCGTAAATCTCGTTTCGGGCATAGGGCAGCAGCTCGGGATCCAGGGCCTCCACCTGGGCGCGCTCCAGTCTCTCCTTGTCAGAATTGGGAAAGATATATTCCCCATCCGCCTGGCCCGCCGAATCCCCGGCCTCCGCTTCCTCCACCGCTTCTTCCGGCTGCTCATCCAAAATTCTGCCCAGCATTTCAACCTGACTCCCGTTCAACGGGGCCCTGAGCAAAATCCTCTCGTTCTGCATATAGACCAACGCGTCACCCGAGCTCACCGCCAGATTCACCGGCTGATCGGTGGCCAAAAGCTGCTTGACATCGCCGCCGGACAGGCTGCATCTGGAAATATCCCAGGGAGTGCGCAAAACCAAACCGCTGTCGGTGGGGAAATAGTCCAGATCCACATCGCAGTTGACCGCGCTCAGCGCTCCATCACTCAGCCGCAGCCGGTATAATCTACCCGAAATATAGTCCTCGCTTTCCTCCTGACCCAGATAGGCATCATCCAGATTGTGGAAATACAGATAATCTCCCATCAGTTTCAGATCCTCCACCCCGGCATCCAGCATCAGCTCCTGCGCCCCGCTTGCCATGTTCAACCGGTACAGGCGGCCCGCCTCTTTTATCTGCCCATCTTCTTCGTAGCCCTTCCTGTCCTCCGCCGAGGTATACAGCACCTCCTCGCCCTTGAGCACAAATTCATCCATTCGAAGATCGCTCAAGGGCTCCTGCATTCCGTCCAGCCCAACCCGGGTCAGACATCCGTCCACCAGGCAATACAGCGCCGAATCATAATAGCAAAGGCCGCTTACCCCCTGGCCCTGCTCAAACTCCGCGAGCGTCCAGCCGTCGGCGTGAACAATCTCAGGCGTCCCCTGGTTTCTCAGATAATAGACTCCCTGGGCGGTATTGACCAATTGCCCCAACGCATCAGCCTGATCCAGCAAGGTCATTTCGCCGCCCGCGGAGGGAATGCTGTAAAGGCTTTCCGTTCCGTCTGTGGAAACAGCCAGGTAAATGACCGTCCCATCCTGAACGGCAAAACCGCCGGCCGCATTGTCCGAATCCGCCAACGCATTGCCCATCAGCAACATCAAGGCGCACACAATGAGCCCTACAAGTCTCTTTGGCCCGCTCATCGCCTCACCCCTTCCCTTCTTCATTTCCTGTCCCAAAAATAACCTATATGGCCTGTTTCTTTTCCTTTGACGTATCTTCCGTAAAAAAGTTTCCCATTTATGGATTGGAATATGCCCCTGCTCCCAGCGAATGGCTGAAACCAGCGATACACCCATCTTATCCACAAATATATCCACATATCCACAACACACATTGTTCACAACCCATTTTATCCACAACGATTGACATTGTGGATGATGTTTATAAACCTTGTTAAATTTTCACTTCAAAAATAATAAAAAAAACCGCTGACTCGCATCGGAGTCAGCGGCAAACCATGTACAAAAATTCAGTCATCCTCCGGGGGTTTGCATTCGCTGCAGGCCGTATACCCGGCGTCCAAAGCCGCGGTCAAGGTTACCTGGGGGGTTCCGTTTTTCACATAGCGGCAATCCTTGGTGTGGTAATATTTTCCCCCGTCATTCACATATACCGTAACGGGAACGGGTGTGGGCGTAGGCTCCACCACATAGACGCTCTTACTCTCGCTGCCATGGGGATTATAGACCGAGATATCCGGCATATCCTCGGTGAGCTCCGGGCCATAAACCTGGGCGTTGGGTTTGGCCATAACCATCTCCACCCCGCCATCGGGCTGCTCAGGCGGCCGGGTTTGGGGCAAAACCACCATAACCAGCGCGGCCGCCACCACTATGGACACCGCCATCTTGGTGCTGCGCCGCCAACGGCATTGGTTCGACCACATTTTTATCAGTCCTGCCGGGAAACAAAAGACCAGCCAGAGAATCAACCGCCGGTTAACGCGGTTTTGGCGCCTCCTGTTTTCGCCCTTACGAACCATGCCGCCCACCTTCAACACGCCCCTCTTTATGCCGCTTTCCGCCCCAACATGGACGATTTTTCGCCTTGTCAACCCGTCCTCCCGGACAGTTTGCCGGCACGATTCAGCCACAAACTTGCCTCAACAATATTCTACCTTAATTTTCCTGGGTTGTAAACACCCGAAACGACATTTTTCTCCGTTTCCTGTGGATATTTTGTGAGAAAAATGAATTTGGAATCGATTTTTGTCGAAAGGCATTTGATGGGCGATTCAAATAATTTTAATGACAAAATTGTGGTTTTGTGGTAAACTGAGGAAGTTACTTAGACCTTTTGTTTTAAGGGGGGCGCAGGCCATGGCGGACGCATTCGAGCTGTTGGGAATTTCGCGCGGTTCTTCCGTGGACGAAATTCGTAAGGCCTATCGTCAAATGGCGCGGCGCTGGCATCCGGATCGCTTTGCTCCGGGGCCGGAACGCCTTTGGGCTGAACAGAAAATGATCGACATCAATGCCGCCTATACCCAGGCGCTGCACACCCTGAGCAGTCCGTCCCGGGTATCGGAACCGGACGACGAGCTGAAGGACGCCCGGCGCCTTCTGGATTTGGGGCAACTGAGCGCAGCCCGTCAGGCGCTCATGCGGGTGGCTTGCCGTTCCGCGGAATGGAATTATTTGTTTGGCGCGGTTTTGCTCCGGCTGGGTGAGAGTCAAAAGGCCCTTTTATATTTTGGAGTGGCCAGCCGTCAAAAGCCGGACAACAGCTGTTACCGGGCGGCCTATCGCTCGGCCGAGGCCATTTGCCAACAGAAAAAGGGCGGCGGCCGGCTGCGCAAATTATTCCCGTGGAAATAGTTGTATATACAAATGTATTTACGCCATATTGTTGTTTTACAAAGCATTAACGCAAATACAACAAAATTCACCTGCATGAAACGCAGAAAATAACTATACTGAGGTTATCAAGGCAAGGATTTTCCCGTCCACGCTTTGATGCGGCTTTGGCCGCTTGTGGGAAAATAGGCGAATATCCCCCCACTACCCCTCACCCCATTCCCCGATATCCGCTTATTTCCCCGCACAGGCGGGCTCTTCCTCCCCGGAGAGTCCGTCGTTTTTTATGCCCGCATATTTCGCAAATGACCCAAAATCCGCTCCATATGTCCGTATACCGTCCGCCGCTCTTCCTCGGAATACTCGCCGTTTACAAGGCTCTGGCAAAACTCGAATATATCCTCCAAATCCCGGCGCATCCGGTAATAGGCAAGAGCCTGGGCATTCGCGCCGCGACAAAACAGATCCGCGTCTGCCCGCTCGGAAAACCAGTATAGATCCGCCTCCCTCGGGGCCAACATCATATTTTCCCAATCCACCAAATACAGCCGTCCCTGGGGCGTTTTCATGATGTTGCCCCCGTGAATATCGGTATGACACAATACAAATCGAAGCCCCATTCCTTGAATTTGTCCGGCCAGGCTCAGGACACAATCCATGCGCGCCTGGACCATGGATTGATTTTCTTTCATCAGCCGGCCAAAGCTTTCCGGATGGCGCCCGGCGGTTCGCTCCATGAGGCCGGGGAGCGTCTCAAAAAAGCCGTTCTCAAAGCGCTCCTGTGGGCATAGCTCCCGCACCGGCCCCACCTCAAGGCCGTGCAGAATTTTTACCGTCTGCGCCAGCCATTGGCATTCTTCAGGGGTGTATTCCTTTGAAAAGCCCAGCGCCCGGCCCGGAATCAGGTTGAACATGACCCCGATGATGTTCTCCCGCCGAAAGGTGAAGGTTCCCTCCGAGGTTTTGATGGGATAGCAGATGCGCTCGCCCATGGGGGTATGCCTCATCCAATCCAGCACCCGAAGCTGCTCGGTGAGCCGCTGGGTGCATCGCCCGGTGATGGCCAATCGGGTATCGTATAACTTTAGAAAAAACGCGCCGTCTATGGAAAAGGTATAGCCCACGGTGCCGCCCGGCACCTCGCGGGCCTGTCCCGCCGCCAAACCGTACATCGCCTGGGCCAATTCCAGGGCCAGCGCGCAGTCCGCGTTCAACATCAGGCCTCGCCTCCGTTCCGTGATTTCATCTCATTGTACTCTATTCCCCATGGACGGACAAGGGGTTCCAGCGTTTTTTCCTTTGCGTCGCGGCCGGATTCAAACTTCGACGGGACCCAGGACGGCGGAGCGCGGTCTGTGCCAAAAAGCCGGCCTCAACCGGAAAAAAACCGCGGATTCGCCCCAAAGACTTGCGCCGGCCAAAGCTTCCTTTTATAATAGGAAAAGTAGCCCTCAGCGTATAAGGGACAGTACGCCCGCCCCGAAAAACTGTGTTGCTCCTTATCCCTTGAGGGCAGGAATTCCTGAGAACAAAGGAGAAAACATGATTATAGAATACTTCGGAGACGACAAGCTGCCCGCGCTGATGCTGATTCATGAGGGCGGATTGGGCGCTTGGATGTGGCGTCCGGTAATCGAGCGTTTAAAGCAGGATTATTGGGTGCTCACCCCTGTATTGGATGGCCATGGCCCGGACGCCGGGCATGACTTCGCCACCATCGCCCAATGCGCCGGTCAGATTGAAAGCTTCATCCAAAGCCGGTTACGCGGTCAAAAACTCTATCTGGCCGGATGCGGCCTGGGCGGACAAATCGCCTGCGAGCTGCTCAGCCGGTCTTCCCATGCGGCCCTGGCCGCGGTGATTGAGGACGCGCAGGTCATCCCTTCCCCCAAAGCCCGCCAAAGGGAACGCTTTGGAAAGCTGCAATGGAAACTATCCAAAATGCGGCCCTTTGCCCTGCGCCGGGCCAAATCCCTGGGCTTGCCCCAGGAAATGCAGAACGAATACCTGCGCGACGTGGGCCTGATGAGCCAGGTCAGTTACCGGCGCATGCTGCACGAAACGCTATACTATACCTTACCCGTGGAATTTAAAAACACCAGCGCCCGCATCTTGGCGCTGCACAGCGAGGCGGATGGCCCAAGCTTAGGTTTTTCCGCTCAGCTCATGGCCCGAAACGCCGGAAATTGCCGCATACAGGCGCTGCCCGGCAAGGCCCTTTGTCTCAAAGAGCCGGAAACTTACGTTAATTTGATCCATCATTTCTTTAAGGAGGAAAATCCATGAGCTGGTATGCAGGATTGGACATCGGGGGCACGAAATGCGCGGTCACCTTGGGCGCGCCCCATGAGGATAACATCGATATTTTGGCCAAGCGCTCCTTTCCCACCCCTTCCCGGTGGGAGGACGCGCTGGAGGCCATGTTTCAGGCGGTGGAGGCGCTGTCCAGGGAAAACGGCCTTTCCATGGAACAGCTGAAGGGGGTGGGAGTCAGCTGCGGCAATCCTCTGGACGCCCAAAAGGGACTCATTCTTTCCCCGCCCAACCTGCCCGGCTGGGACAATGTGCCCGTAACCCGCTTATCCCAGGAGCGCCTGGGCGCGCCCACCCATCTGGAAAACGACGCCAACGCCTGCGCGCTGGCCGAATGGCGCTGGGGCGCGGGCCGGGGATCTCAGCACATGGTTTTTCTGACCTTTGGCACCGGCATGGGCGCCGGTCTGATCTTAAACGGCCGGCTGTACCGGGGCCGCAACGGCAATTCCGGGGAGGTGGGCCATTGGCGGCTGAGCGAATTCGGCCCGGTGGGCTACGGAAAGCTGGGTTCCTTTGAGGGCTTCTGCTCGGGAGGCGGCCTGCGTCAATTGGGCCTGGATCTGGCCCATCAGGCGGTTCAGCTGGGCAAATCCCCGCTCTATATGGCCCAGGGCCCGGATCAGGTGAGCGCCAAGACCATCGCCGAAGCCGCGCGAAAGGGCGACGAAACCGCGCTCAAGGTGTTTGAGCTGTGCGGCCGCCAGCTGGGGCGGGGCCTGGCCATGATTGTGGATATCATCAATCCGGAACGCATTGTCATCGGCTCGATCTTCGCCCGCTGCGAGGATCTGCTGATTCCCTCCATGCAAAAAGAGCTTTCCCGGGAGGCGCTTCATGATTCCCTGGAAAATATGCTGGTTCTGCCCGCCGGGTTGGGGGAACAGATCGGCGATTACGCCGCCCTGAGCCTGGCGGTGGGCGAGTAAGGGCCAAGCGGCCCGAAGGCGAGGAGGATCATGACCATGGACATGCCGCTGTGCATTGAATTGGCTCCGCGCAAGGCCTGAACGGGCGGGCGCGCGGAGCGGAATTTCCGCCCGAAACGGCCTTGCTGCTCTGAATTCTCATTTGCTTTCAGAAGGAGCGAGACCGATGAACCCATTTCATACCCTTTTTCGTGGACTGAAGTCGTTTATACTGCTCTGGGCCAGCCAAGCGCTGTCCTCCATGGGCAGCGCCATGACCAGTTACGCGCTGGTCATCTGGACCTACGGTGAGAGCGGACAGGCCATGAGCCTTTCGCTGCTCATGCTGTGCTCCACCTTGCCCTCCATTGCCCTGAGCTTTTTCGCGGGCGCGCTGGTGGATGGGCTCAACAAAAAGCGCGTCATGCTGTTTTGCGACGCCGGGGCCGCCCTGCTCAGCGTGCTCATTTGGGGGCTGTACGCCACAAACCAGCTGAACCTTGCGGCGCTGTGCGCGATTACCGCGCTGATTAACGCCCTGAACGCCTTTCAGATTCCGGCCTCCAGCGTGGCCACCACCATGCTGGTACCCAGGGATCAATACACCCGGGTGGGCGGGCTCCATGCCTTTTCCAATGCTTTGAGTTCGCTCCTGTCCCCTGCGTTGGCCACGGCCGTGCTCAGTTTGGGCGGATTGGAAACGGTGTTCTGCCTGGATCTTGCAAGCTTTTTCCTGGCGTTTGGAACGCTGATCTTTGGAATTCGGCTGCCCGAACCGCCCCACGCCCGCGCCGCGGTTCAGCCCGGCGCGGTCTGGGCCCGCTGCAAGGAGGGTTTCCGCTACCTGTCGGAGCATGGAACGCTGATGCGGTTGATCCTCTTCTTTTCAGCGGTGAACCTGTTGGCTTCCATGGGCGGCAACGGGCTGATGCCCGCGCTGGTGCTCTCCCGCAGCTCCGGGAATCAGGCGCTGTTGGGCCTGGTCTCCTCTGCCATCGGCCTGGGATCCCTGTTGGGCAGCCTGGGGGCCACGCTTCTGCCCGCGCCCAGGCGGCGCATGCGGCTGATCTTTCTGTGCACCGGACTGTCCTTCGCGCTGTGCGATATGACCTGGGGCCTGAGCCAAAGCGGATGGGTCTGGATTTTGGGCGCGCTGCTGGGTAACTTCCCGCTGCCCTTTTTAAACGCCAACCTGACCGCCATCCTGCGGGAACGCGTGCCCCTTTCCATGCAGGGCCGGGTATTTTCGGCCCGGGACACCCTGCAATACGCCACCATCCCCATCGGTTATGTGTTGGGCGGCTTTCTGGCCGACCATGTATTCGAGCCTCTGATGCGGGTTTCCTCGCCCATGAGGCGGCTTTTCGCCCCTTTGGTGGGCTCAGGCGCGGGTTCGGGCATTGCGGTGCTGTTTATCCTTTGCGGATTTTTGGGCCTGGTCATGAGCCTTGCACAGCTCCTGGACAGGCGGTACGACGGGCTGGAACGTTCAATGAATACCATTTTGCCCTCAGAGGGCATTTCTGAGGGCGATTCATATCGAGAATAGAAGGGAGATTTGGTCATGAAAAAACTGGCAATGATTGGATGCGGCGGAATCGGCGAATACCATTTGGGCCATTTCCTGGATTACAAGGATGTGGAACTGGCGGGATTTTGCGACATCATCCCGGAACGGGCCCAGGCCTTTGTGGAGCGCGCGGGCAGCGGCCGGGCCTTTGCCGATTTCAAGGACATGTACGATGAGATCAAGCCGGATATGGTCTTTATCTGCGTGCCGCCCTACGCCCATGGGGAGATCGAATTCGAGACCATCCGCCGGGGTATCCCGTTCTTCGTGGAAAAGCCGCTGGCGCTGAACATGGATCTGGCCCGGGAGATTCTGAGCAAGGTGGAAGAATCCGGCCTGATCACGGCCAGCGGGTTCCAGTGCCGCTACAGCAACATCGTGGACGACACCCGCGCCTTTGTGAAGCGCCACGGCCAGGTGGTCTTTGTGGACTGCGTGCGCATGGGCGGCATTCCGGGCACCCCCTGGTGGGGCGACAAGGCGCTCTCCGGCGGCCAGATCGTGGAGCAGACCATCCATAACTTCGATATGATCCGCTACATCATGGGCGAACCCGAATCCGTGTTCACCTGGGGTGCGCGCGGCTTTGTAAAGCCCCAGGAGGGCTATGACACCGACGACCTGTCCACCACGGTGATCCGCTTCAAGAGCGGCGCGCTGGGCACGGTGAGCACCGGATGCTATGCCCAGGACGGCAGCTGCTACGATTCCAAGATCACCTTCAGCACCCCGGATGGGCGGCTGGACCACTACATCATCAACAAGGTGGATATTTACGAAAAGCAGGCCCAGAGCGAGGAAGAGCATTCGGACGAGGGCGGCTTTGTGATCTCCAACGACGGCTCCATGGCCCGGGGCGCGGGCGGATGCCTGACCGTACAGGACGACGGCAAAGCGGGCGAAAAATGCGACCGCACCTTTGTGGACGCGGTGCTCACCGGCGATGCCTCCAAGATCCGCTCCTCCTACGCGGACGCCTTGAAGTCGGTGGCCTTTACCCTGGCCTGCAACCGTTCCATGGAAACCGGAGCTCCGGTTGTGGTGGACGAGATGTAAAAAACGCCAATCCCCCGCCCGGCAAAGGCCGGACGGGGTAGCGTGTCAAAAAATTTTTTTGACACGCTGGTGGACGGGAAAGCAAGCTCCCCCGCCACGGCCACCCTCTCCAGTTTCCGCTAAAATCCTACGGATTTTCGGGCGCGGAAACTGCAAGGAAGCGATTTTTGCTCTGTAAGGGAGCGCTTTAGCGCGACTAGCGAAGGCGAATCGAAGATTCGTCAAGCGTACCCGGTGAACGGCGAAGCCGTTTGACGGGCGCACTGGAAAATAAATTTTCCGGCGCAAAAATCGCCACGTCCCCGACGTACACGCCGTCGGGGACGATTTCAAAGGCCGCGCTTTGCGCGGCTCAGCGTGTCGAAAAAGTCGACACGCTGTCAGGAAAATGAATGCTTCATTTTCCTGAGTTGCATCATTTTCCTGTCACCTTCGGTGACGGCCGGAAAATGATAGAGGAAGCGGCCACCTGGGCCGCTCCTCGCGGCGTACACGCCGCCGCTGCGGATTAAATATGAAGGGGCCACGGCCCCTTCATGCATCCCCAAGGAAATAATTAAGGTTTTTTGACAGTCTGGGCCGCGCTTTGCGCGGCTGGAGGTTCGCAAACAACGTTTGCGAACCGGAACCCCCGCCCGGCAAAGGCCGGACGGGGGATTGCTTACATTAAATTGCTCTCCAATTGATATTTCTCTTCCAACACCTTTAGTTCCTGTTCCGTGCCCGACACGATGAGCAGCATGCCGTCCTTGCCCACCCTTTTAATCAGTTCGTCCACCTCCGAGGCCTTCACATACACCTGACAGGACTTTCCGCCCTTTAAGATGCGCTCAATGACCTCGGTCCATTGAAGGATATCGCTGTGTCCCTCCCCGGGCTGCCATTGGATGACCTTCAGATTGGGGATTTTCAAAAGCGAGGGCAGATGGCTCAGGGCCTGGATGCCGTCCAGATGATAAAAGGAATAGGGCACCGCGTCCACCATGTCCCGGATATGGGGCAGGCAGAATTCATCGAACATCCCGGGCCCGATCATATAGGAAAAGTCCTCCTGAATGGGGGTGCTGGGGCCCGGCGCCCATATGGCGTGCCAGCCGCTGAGCAGGGTATCCTGAGCCTCACATTCACAAACCAGCCGTTCAAACAGGGCGATGGTCTCGCGCTTCACCGCCTCAAAGGCGCGCTTTACCGCGTCCGGATCATCCATCATTGCGCACAGCAGGTTCTCGGTGCCCATGAGCGCGGCGGTGGTGTCGGCCGCGGCCCCCAGACAATAGCTGGACAGCATGGCCCGGCCCTTTCCCAATTCCAGCGCCCGGGCGATGGCCGCGTCCTGAATCCGCTTCCATTCCCCGCCCGGATGAAGGCCGGCCACCTGATCCGCACTGTCCACACAGGGATCGGTCCAGATGGTTTCCAGGCTCCTCCAATGGCCCTTGGCCCCCATTTGCAGGCCCACCGCGCAGGCCCCGTAATCGATATACAGATAAGGCTGGGCCTCGCCCAGATAGCGCAGGTTCCGGGCCCTTTGAAACACCTGGCCGGCCAACAGATCAGGTTTTAGCCAATAGTCGTCGGGCGCGGGCGCCTCGGGCCATACGGCGCCGTATTTGGGGGTATAGGCCATGATGCAGGGCCTGTCCAATTCTTTATGTTCCCACCAAGCGATCAGCCGCTCTTTGGTTCTTTGACTAATCATGCGTTCTCTCCCGATCCGCCTGGGCCAAGATGCGCTCCAAGTCCGCGGCAACGGCCTGGGGCCCGGCGTTCAGGCTCAAGTAATAATGCCTTCCCTTTTCGTCCTCGGTAAAATGGGTTACGCCCTTTTCGTCCACCCGGATGATTCCGGACCTGGACAGGGTATAGGGCTTCGAATCCCCCATGGCCCACTGCACGGTGCACGGATCCCAACTGGGCCGGCCCACGCCCTGGGTATGCAGGCGGTAGGCCCGGCGCACCGGGTTGCGCTCGTCCAATTCGTTGGGCTCTTTGAGCAAAATCACCTCTTTGCCCACCTCAAAACCGCAGTAGACCATTTCCCCGGGCCATTCCTGGGCCAGGCGCCTGGCCGAGGGAATATCCATTTCCACATTCCATTCGGCCCGATCGCAGCCCTCGGAAAAATCCCCGGCCATCATGGTCAGCCGCCGCACCTTGGCCGCGGCCAACTCGCGCCCGGAAAGCGGGGAGAACTCGTCCGGCCCCGACAGGAGCAAATTGCCCAGATTGCGCAGCGGGCCCACGGCCACGATGTCCACGCTTCCGTCCGGCCACCCGGCCATCAGCTTTCGATACAGTTTGACCGCGTCCCCGGCCTCGCGCTCCTCGGGCCCGACGCTCAGGGCCAGGGGCTTGTTATACTTTTCCCAGGCTTCCTCGCCCGACAGGAAACCCGGATCCTTCAAGGTGCCCACCTGAAGGCCGCTTGAGCCATACCACCGGGCAATGGCCCGCACCGTACCCACCCCATAGGGGCTGGAGGTGCAGTGCATAACCGCGTCCAGCTCGCGGCCCTGGGCCCTGGCATACAAGATGGCCAGAGCCAGGGCGGCCGCGTCGTCGCAATCCGGGCCGATATCGGTGTCCAATATAAAATGCCTTTCTTCCATTTTTTATTCCTCCTTGCCGTTCAGCGCCCGGGCCAAGGCCAGCGCCACCCGCCCGGTCTGCCCGGGGGGAAGGTCCTCGCTGATCTGAATCATCAGCGGCGCTCCCTGCGCCTCCTCCGCCAGCGCCCGGGCCCATCCGGCGATGCGTCCGTCGTCCTCAAAGCTCAAATTGGCCGGGAAATTGGGCAAAATCGCGGCCCCGGGGAAGGCTGCCCGCGCCTCCTCCAGCGTCATATCCCCATTCATCTCGGGCAGTGACACCGACTCGATGCCGTCGAACCCGGCCCGGGCGATGTCGTCCTTGAGCGGGGTCAGCTTGCCGTCAAAGTGGGCCAAAATCAGCTTACCCGCCTGATGGGCCATGCGGGTCAACTTTTGATAATAGGGCAGGCAGTATTTCCGGAACAGCGCGGGCGAGGTCATCTCGGCGGTTACGTTGTCGGGCAACCACAGAACCTCCATGGGCCCCTCCATGGCCATGGAAGCGGCCTCCAAAAGCCGGGCTTCCATGACGCCCAGCAGCGCCTCGATGGGCTCCGGATCGTCGTACAAATCCAAAAACAATTGCTCCGGATCGCTGAGCTCAATGAGCAGCTTTTGGAAGGGACTGCGATCCAGCCGTCCCAAAACCACCCCGTCCTGGCCCATGTTCTGAATCCGCGCCCTGACCAGGGGAACGTTATCCCGAAAGCGGATATTTTGGGCGATGTAGCCCATGGCCTCATAATCCTCGGGCCCCTGCAAATAGTGTTTCAGGATATGTTCGCTGCCCACTCCCCCCAAATCCTGCTGAATATCCGAATACAGCGTGCCCTTGGGGGTCTCAAACAGCCGGCGCTCAATCCTTTGATGGCCTTCCCACCGGTATTCCACCCGGATATTCGCGCCCTTTACCTCGGAGAGAAATCCATCCAGCATATGCCAGGGCGGGGCCATCATGGACACCGGGGGCGCATAGTCAATGACGCCCATGCCCTCGTCCCGCACCGCCCGCTCCATCTCCCCCCGAGGAAGATAGCGGGTGTAAATGGCGCAGGCCGGGTGATCCACCGTTTCCCGCCGGTAACAGGCCATCATGCGCTCGCGGGTGGTCATTTCACTCGCCCTCCCCCGCTTTGCAGCATGGCTTCCACCTCATCCCGCTCGGGGATGGCCTCAATGACCCCCAGCCGGGTGGTGGAGAGGGCCGAGGCGCAGATGGCCCGCCGGATGGCCGAATCCAGCGCCTGTCCCTGGGCCAGGGCGGCCATGAGCGTGCCGCTGAAGCAATCGCCCGCCCCGGTGGTATCCAAAACCGGGCCCGGCAGCGCCGGAGTCCTGAAATGCCGCGTTCCCTGGGCGTTGACCAGCACCGCGCCCCGCCCGCCCAAGGTGATGATGGCGTTTTCCACCCCTTTTTGCACCAGCCATTCCCCGGCGCGCCGGGCGGATTCCTCATCCGTCACCGGAATGCCGGTAATGGCGGCGGCCTCCAGCTCGTTGGGCTTGATATACGTTAGACAAGGATAAATCCCTTCGGGCAGGGGCGCGGCCGGGGCCGGATCCAGCAGTACCCGCGCGCCGGCCTCATGGGCCCGCCGGATGCCACGGCAAACGGTTTCCAAATTGTTCTCCAATTGAAAGCCCACGATATCCGATTGGGCAAAGCGCTTGGCCGCGTCGTCCATATCCTGAACGCTCAGGTTATAATTGCTGCCCGGAACCACCATGATGCTGTTTTGTCCGTTTTTATCAATGAGGATTACGCTGACCCCGGTATGGGCCTGGCCGTCGATCTGAATGGCCGAGGTGGCGATGCCCAGGCGCTCATACATGGCAAGGGCGTCCAGCCCATACCGGTCCTTCCCAATCCGGCCGATGAAAACCGTTTGGGCGCCCATCTTCTGGGCGGCCACCGCCTGATTGGAGCCCTTGCCGCCGCCGCTTTCATAAAAGGTCTGGCCGATCAGGGTTTCGCCCCCCTTGGGAATGGCTTCGCCCTTTAAAAACAGTCCCACATTGTAGCTGCCCACAACGGTTACTCGATTGTTCATTGCGCGCCTCCTTACAGCCAGGAAACCATTTCGCCCAGCGCCCGGGTCATGGCCGCCTGATAGACGGACCGGTCGTTGACCCGGTACAGGAACCGGTCTTTGCTCCCGGCGCAGGGCGTCCAATGATTGCGGCCCTGCTCATCGCAGCTCACCTGAACCGGAATAAAGGAGAAGACCTCCTCCTCGGGCTTTTGACCCAGGGGTACGATGTTTCCCGAACAATTCACGGTCAGCCCCGCGGTGTGCAAAAATCCGCCGGTGCACCACATATTGCGGTGGGTCTTTCCAAAATAATCCAACAGCCTTTGATCCACCGGGCCCTCAAGGGCCTGCAGCCAACGCCCATCCTGGCGCTTGGACAGCACGCCCACAAAGTAGTTCTGCACTTCGCTTCGGTAATCCTTCCATAGATCGCCCTGCAAAAAACGGAAGAAGGTTCCGTATTCCCCCACCTTCATTTCGGGCGCCACCTCATGAAAACAGGGCATCCAATACACCGGGCAGGGCAGATCAAAAATCCCGGCATAGGAGGGAATATCCAACTCCACGTTGTATTCCAGGTATTTTCCGTTGGTGCCCGAGCCGGCGTTCAGATAAATGGCCCGCACCTTTTGACGGAACAGCTCGGGATAGCGCTTTCCGCAAAGGGCGATATCCCGGCTGGAACCCACGATATGCAGCGTGACCGGATCTTGAGCCGCCTCCAAAACCCGCTTGAGCAGGTGAACGCCCGATCCTTCCGCCCGATCCTGCGCGCTCTTTTGCCCCACGCCCACCGGCACGCTCAGGCCGGTGATATGGTTCATCTGTTGAACCGCCACGATATCCGGGTCACCATAGCCCGGGTTGGGGGGAAAGTCGATCAAAACGCCCTGCAAATCGATGAGCCCACGCTTGGCCAGCGCAAATTGACAGGCCAAATCCCAATGATCATCCGGATCCTCGTGGGGTCTGAACAGATCGGTTTCATGAAATACCGGGATGCTCATACCATCGCTCCTTCGTTTGTTGGAATCTAACCTTTCACCGAACCCATGACGATGCCCTTGGTAAAGTATTTTTGCAGGAAGGGATACGCCGCAAGCACCGGCACCATGGCGATCACGATCTGGGCGGAGCGCAAGGTCCTGTCGGAAATCTCGCGCATGTATTCCACGTTTTCGGTGGTGGTGGAGCCCTGGGTGACCGCGGTGCCGATCATGTACAGGAAGGTTTGAAGCGGGTACATGGACGGGGTATTGAGGTAAATCAGTCCGTCGAACCAGCTGTTCCAATGGCCCACGATGGAAAACAGGGCCACCGTGGCCACAGCCGGGGCGGAAAGCGGCACATACAGCTTGATCAGCACCACCAGGTGGTCGGCGCCGTCAATGAAGGCGGATTCCTCAATCTCCCGGGGCAGGTTGCGATAGAAGTTCATCATCAAAACCGTGTTCCATACCGGCACCGCTCCGGGCAAAATCAGCGCCCAGATGGAATTGATCAGGCCCATCTGCCTGACCACCATATAGGTGGGAATCAGGCCGCCCGAAAAAATAATGGTTATAATCAGATACCATGCATAAACGGTGCGCCCATGGAACTGATTTTTGTTCTTGGAAAGCGGATAAGCGGTCAGCATAATCAGCACCAGATTGACCGCCGTGCCCAGCAGCACCCGAAACAGCGACATCTTAAAGCTGTCAAAGAAGTCGGACCGCTGCATCAGAATATTGTAAGAGGCCAAGGTGGGCTTCACCGGCCAAAGGGTGACCTGACCGGCCATGACGGCGGAACTTCCGCTGAACGACAGCGCGATAACGTGCAAAATGGGAACCAGGCAAATAACCGCGATCAGAAAAAGCACCACCGCATTGATCCCATAAAAGGCCCGGCGCCCCATGGATTCCTTGATCATATTTTTCGCCCCCTTAAAACACCCGGTAATCGGCAAATTTATACGCCAATATATAGGAAGTGGCGATCAACACCATGGAAATTACGCTCTTGAGCAGGCCCACAGCGGTGGCCAAGGAGAACTTGGCGCTCACCATGCCCAGCCGGTAAACCAAGGTATCGATAATATCCGCGCTTTCCATAACCAGCGTGTTATACATGTTAAAGACCTGGTCAAAGCCCGCGTTCATCAAATTGCCCAGATTGAGCATGGCTGTGAGGGCAATGATGGGCATCATGCCGGGCAAGGTCACATGCCAGGTTTGCTTCATCCGCCCCGCGCCGTCCATGACCGCGGCCTCATACAAGGTGGGGTCGATTCCGGTGATGGCGGCCAGATACACCACGGTCCCGAAGCCCATGCCTTTCCACACATCCGTGGCAACCAGGATAAATCGGAACCATCCGTTATCCCCCAGGAAGAAAATGGGCTCGCCGCCCAGCATCATAATCACCTGGTTTACCAGGCCGTCGCTGTCCAGCATGGAGGTAAAGATGCTGCCCAGGATAACCCAGGACAGGAAATAGGGCATATAGACCACGGTCTGGATGGTACGCCTGTACAGCGAACTTCGAACCTCGTTGAGCAAAAGCGCCAACACAATGGAGCAGATTGTGCCGCAGATGAGCTTGCTCGAGGCCAGAAAAACGGTATTAAAGAACACCTGCCCGATATCCGGCAGCGCAAACAAGGTTCTAAAGTACTTTAGCCCCGCCCAAGGCGAATGGGTAAAGCCCAGGCCGGGATTGAAATTCTGAAAGGCCATGACATTGCCATACATGGGATAGTAGCAGAAAATCGCAAGCAGGATGACGCTGGGCAGCATCATGATATGCAGCGGCGATTCCAGCTTCCAATTGATCTTTTTTTTCCTCCTGACGGACGCCGCCCTCTGGGCCTTCATCATGGTAGGTCCCCCCTTCAAGCGTGATAGAAAGGGGGCCGCCGTTACGCAGACGACGGCCCCTGCCGGGTGCTGATTGCCTCAACCCCGAAAAAATGAATTTGTATCCTGGGGAATCGATTGTTTACGCGGCTTCCGACGCCTTGGCCTCGGCCAGCCAGGCATTGGCCTCGGCAGCCATGTCGTTCAGGCCCAGCGCCTCGGCCTGCGCCTTGTAATTGTCAAAGGAATCCACCGGCTCCTCGCCCATGATGATCTTCACGAACATCTCGTTCACCAGATCGTCGATGAGCGCCATGTTCTCGGCCATGGTATCGGTGCTCGGGCCGTAGTAATGGTTCATGTTATACAGGTCATCGCGGATATACTGGCCGGTAACCAAATGGCCGCCGTCCGGGCCGAAGAAGCGGTACCAGCGCCAGGCCGATGTATCGCCCGCCTCATAGGCCTCCACATGCCGGGCAAAGGGGCGCGCCCAAACGTCGCATTCCTCAGAGCTCAGGCCCAGATTCACGATCTCGTCCGCCGCCATCTCGTTCTTCACCGCGGGCAGGAAATGACCCCAGGGGTAGATCTGGAACGCGGCGAAGCCGCTGTTGCCCGAGGCGTCCTCAATGTAGGTGTCATAGATCTCCTGGGTAGAGTCCTCGGAGAAGCACTTTTCAAACTGCAAATTGACCATCTTGATCAGCGCTTCAGGATGCTCAAAATCCTTGTTAAATACAAAATAGCCCATTACAGGATAGTTTCCGCCCACCTTGGTGGTGGCGCTGTCCAAACCGGGCAGCGGCAGGGCCTTCCAGTCGGCGTTGGGATCGTTGTCCACGCTGGTAAACAAGGAACTGTTGCTGATCCACACCGCGCCGATCACCACGCCGCACTTGCCCGAGGCAATGTGCTGATTGGCCGCGCTGGAATCATTGACCGCGAATTCCTTGTCGATCAGGCCTTCGGCATACATCTGACTCACCGTCTCCAGGGCGGTCTTGGTCTCATCCGCGAAGGCGCCGTAAATCACCTGATCCGGGTTCTCGGGATCCTCCACCCAGAAGTTGGCCTTGGGGAAGGAACCGAAGATATTGAACAAGCCGTCCATCTCGAAACCCGAATCCCAAAGATTCTTGGTGAAGGTCAGGCCGATGGTGTCGTTCTGGCCGTTGCCGTCCGGATCCTGCTCCACAAAGGCCTTGATGATGTTATAGAGATCGTCCCAGTTCTGGGGATCCTCCAGGCCCAGCTTCTCCATCCAGTCGGTGCGCAGCCACAGCACCGGCGCTTCCTCGCCCGGGGAGGTGTTGACCCGGGGAATGGCCATCATTTTGCCGTCAAACATGCACTGGGCAAGAACCGCGTCTTCGCCTACGCCTTCAATAATCTCGCGCATGCCGCTGCCGGCGTTGGCCTGGTAGACCTCATACAGGTCGTCCCGAATCAAGCCGGAATTGGAGAGCATCTTGAGCTGCGCCTGGGTGACATCCAGCATATCTGGAATATCGCCGCTGGCGATCAAGGTGTTTACCTTGTCCGCCGAGTCCGCGGTGGTGAAGGCCAATTTCAGATTGATGCCCAACTCGTCCGCATAGGCGCGGCTCCAAACGTTGTTTTCATAGCTGTCGCCTTCGGGAAATGTCTTGGAAAGATTGATGCCAAAGCCCACCGACATCTCTATGGGCTCTTCGTAGGGCTCGATGTTGCCGGTTCCATAGCTGGAAAAATCGCCCAGGTTGTCGGCCAGATCCGATTTGGCGGCAAACGCCGTCATACTGGCCGTCATCATCGCCAGGGCCACGATGAACACCAATGCTCGCTTCAAATTGCTCATCCTCCCACAGTTCAAATTCGGTTGATGTGCACAATCAATCCATGCTTTGATTATATATTCTCTATGCCTCAATGTATATATCGAATTGTTTACGTTTTTCACAATCCATTTACCCATTGCTAATGCTATCCCTGTACTCTCTGGGGGTCATCCCCATATTTTTTTTGAAATAAAAGGAAAAATAGGCCGGATTTTGAAAGCCCAACATCTCGCTCACCTCGTGGATGCGCAGGCTGGGCTTTTCCAAAAGCTCCTTGGCCTTATCCAACCGCACCCTCCGGATATATTCCAAGAGGTTTTCCCCGGTATTTTGCTTAAACACCCGGGAGAGGTAGGAGGCGTTCACATGCACAAAACCGGCCAGTTTGTTGAGGGAGACGTCCTCGTCATAATGCTGAAGGATGTAGCCCTTCACATGGCCCACCAGCGCCTTCATGGAATCTTGGGCGCTTTCCCGCCTGAGATCAATCAAACGCCGGGAGAGCCATTTCAGATAATCCGCGGCTTCCGGCGGGGTATTGTGGGCCTTGGCGTCGTACAGCTTATGGGGCATAAGGCCGGCCTGCTCGCTGGGGCTCAGCCCCATCTCCTGAATGACCTGCGCAAGGCTCATGGCGATTTGGAGGTAAAGGTGCATATAGGCCATGTCGTGAACCGAATCCATGGATCTCAATTGATCCAACAGGCCCTCCAACTCCTCCTGGGCATTGGGATCATCGGCCCGATAGGCGCTGATCCATCGGGCGGCCCGGGCAACCCGCTGATGTTCACCGCCCAAAAGGGGCTCCAGATCCGCGCACAAAAGCCACATTTTTTCGCCGCCCATAACCCGCATGGTCATCAGTGCGCTGAGCCGGTTAAACACCTGTTCATATCGGGTCCAATCCACCCCATGAGCCGAATAGACAAAGGAAATCACGGTATCCAGTTGGCTCTGCACCATGGCTTGTATGCCTTCCAGCATGCCCTCCAACTTGGCCGAACTCATTTCCTCGCTGAACTGCCAAAACCAGAGCAGGCATCTGGAATCCACCTGCATGGTGGCCACCCGCGCGTCCTGAGGCAAGAAGCTGCCCGCGGCCAGGGCAATGGCGCTCATCCGCTGGGTGCGCTCCAAAAGCGCCTCGCTGCCCGCGGGCTGATGGATGAAGAGCATGAGCGGGTAGGCCGGCTTTTCCACATCGATGGGCAAATTCAGCTCTTCCCGGGCCCGGGCGATATCCTGGGCCTGGTAGCGCACCCCATGGGCCAATTCCAGGAAAAACTCCCGCTGAAGCCAGGGCAGCGCGGCCTGGGCTTGGGCCTTGGCCTCCATGAGCAGCCGCTGTTGCAGGTTGGAGGTGTTGAGCCGGGCCACCGCCCGCTCCACCGCGGCGCGCAGGGCCGAATAGCCGTCGTGCTTGAGCACATAATCCACCGAGGATTGGCGGATGGCCTGATACACATAGTCAAACTGGGCATGGGCGGTGAGCAGGATGATTTGGCACATGGGCCATATCCGCCCCACCGCGTCCATGAGCTGAAGCCCGTCCATCTCGGGCATGCGGATATCGGCGATCAAAATATCGGTCTTTTGGCCCTGAATGCGCTTAAGCGCCTGGCGGGCGCTGTAAAAAACCTGAATTTCCATTTCCCATTCATTTTCCGATTCCAACAAAATTGCGGTGGAATCCGCGATATAGCTCTCGTCGTCCACGATGACAACCCGATAGACCATTCTATTTCTCCTCCACTTTCAGCCGCACGGTTACAACCAAAACATCCCCGTCCAAAAGCCGCATGCTCAGACCGGTTTTTTGGGTCAGCTTCAGCCTTCGATGGACGTTCATCAGACCGGTAATCTCCTGATCCGGGCTGTCGTCCTCCAGCCGGGCCATCAGCGAATCCAACCGCGCCTGTCCGCCCTCAAAGCCTGTGTTTTCCACTTCCACCACCATTTCCTTCCCCAAATCCTCCACCCGAACCTCCAGCCGTCCATGCTCGGCCCGCTCCAGGGAATGCACAAAGGCGTTTTCCAAAATGGGCTGCAAAGTCAGCCGGGGCACCGGAACCTGGGCGGCCCGGGGCGGATTATCGGGAAAGTGAATCTCCATGCGCCGTCCAAAGCGAATGCGCTGCACCTCCACAAAGCTGCGGGCATGATCCAGCTCCTCGCTTAAAAAAACCGTGTCCCGGGCATCCCGGGTGACGTAGCGGAAATACTGGCCCAGCCGGCGGCTGAACAGCGAGGCAGCTTCATAGTCCTCCATGGTAATCATGTTATCCAGGATAAAAAAGCTGTTATAAAGGAAATGCGGATTGATCTGGGCCTGAAGCTGTTTGATCTGGGCTTGCTGCATCAAAATCCGCTGGCGGTAGAGCAAGGATACGGTGTCCTTGAGCTTCAAAAGCGTTATATTGAACCGGCTGGTCAGATATTGGAACTCGTTGGGCTTGTCATACTGAACCTGAAAATCCATATCCCCCTGGGCCAGCCGGTCGAAGGCCCCGGTGAGCAGCCTGAGCGGGGTATGCACATCCATATAGGCGCGCACCCCGTAGATCAGCATGGCCACGATGAACAGGATCAGCAGCACGATCAGGAAGGTGCGGAATTCGTTCAGTTCGGAGAAGGCCTCCGTGCGCGAGGCATACAGCACATACCGGGCGTTCAGCTGGGGCGAATAGCGGCTGATGACGTAATACTCTCCATCGCGCCAGGTGAGGTTCTGGGTGGCCCCATCCGCCCCGGCCTGATCCACCCGCTGGGCAAGCTGGCTCTTCAATTCCTCATCCAACTGGCCGCCCAGGGTGGTTCCATCCGAGAGCAAAAGCGCGCTGCCCACCTGAAGGTCGGGCAACACGTTGGCAAAATGCCGGGTAATGGCCTCCAGATCATACTCAATCACATACAGCAACCTGGGCTGTTTATCCGTCCCAATGCTCAGGGGCACCGGCTGTTGGCCGGTATAGAGCAACTTTCCCTGGTCGCTGAGCACCCGGTTGGGTTTGCTCGCGCTCAGTTGCCAGATGTGCAGAAACGCCTCCCCGTCCAGGTCTGTAATCACTGATTCTCCACTGACCAAAGATATGGCGCGCAGGCTGCGCCCCAATCCGGTCAGATGGATATCAATCTGTTTTACAAAGGAATTGGCGTTGCGGATGGTGGCAATGCGCTCCTGAAGCCGGTTGAGCTGATAAATCTGTTCATAGTCGCTCATCATTTCGTACATGCCCGAGAGCTGCAGGATGTCCTTTTCCTCCACCAATTGGCTCATCTGTTCCTGAGCCAGGCGCATCTGATTTTCCAGCTCCTGCACCTTAAAATCCACCTGCTGATCCAGTGAAAGGGTAATCTGGCGGTCCATCCGGTCCACGCCCACCTGATAAATCGCCAAACCCATCACAAAAATCGGGGTGAGCACCATGGTAAAGGTCAATATGAGCCGAAACAGCACCGAATGAAAACGGCTGGGCGCACTGATGCCCGCGCTCCGCTTGGCCTCGTTCATGACCATTTCCCCTCCGTTTTGTAATTTCTGCCGCCCACCGGCACGGCGAAAAGGGTTTGTCCCTTATTCGCTGAGGGTATCATATCAAATTTACAAAATATTTTCAAATCACTTTTTATTCCATAAAGAATGTCAAAAAAAATAAAGTTGGACAAAATAAGCCGCGGCGGAGAAAATTCCGTCGCGGCTTAAGGTCAAATATCGCGGATTACTTGCACTTGTAGCTTCCGCACATGCTCTCCTGATCGGCCTTGCCCGAATGACAGTCCTTGCAAGCCTTCACATCGATGGAATCCAGCGAGCAGCACTGCTTATCGTCGCAATGATAGGAGCAGCTGCTCACGTTGCAGCGGATGTTGGGATTGGCGTTCTTCCAGCCCATGAGAAAATCCCCCTTCAATCGAATTTTTTTCGCCGTTATCCGGCAAAGCTATCTTGCCCGGCAGACCGGCTTGCTATTCGCCCGGAAAATCTTGGAAAACAAAAAACGAGCGCCGCCCAACGCGCGGGCGGCGCTCAAAGCAATCACGGTTCGCTTTGCGAGGTTCTAAAGGTGGCGTTGGGGGTAATCGCGGGCCGGGGCGTAGCCTCAGGCGTGGCTTCGGCCTCGGGGGAAGCCGTCTGCTGCCCCTCCGCCGCGGCCTCGGTGGGCTCGCTCTCGGGCGCATCCGTGGACAATCCCGCGGTGGCGTCCGGGGCGTTGTCGGCCTGGCTGCCCAAATAGGCGTTCAGATAATCCATATACGCCTTGGCGCCGCAATCCTCGCAGTATTCCAGCGGGGTCTCCAGGGCCAGCGCCTCTTCCAGAATCATGATCTGGCCGCCCTGGGCTCCATCGCATTCGTCGGTAATGTGCATCCTGTTATCCTGGCTTACCCATACCACGGTCTGGCCTTCCAATGCCTCAAGATCCGGCGCGTTGCAGGTATTGCACCGCTTGAATCCGGCCTCCACCGAGCTTTCCAGGGTATACTGCTTGGCTCCATACATGCCCGAGCAGTTCTCGTCCAGGTGATAATAGCTGCCCCTGCCGGGCAGGCTATGCCAAACCAAAATCTCGGAAGCCGGCTTGGGCGTTACCGCGGGTTCGGGAACCGGGGTAGGCTCGGGCGTGGGGAGCGGCGTGGGCTCCACCGTCGGAGTGGGTTCGGGCGTGGGCTCAACCGTGGGGACAGGCGTGGGCGTCGCGCCGCCTCCAAAGATGCGCTCCAGGAACGAGGGTTCCTGGGCCTGAGCCGTGGCTTCCGGGGTGGGCTGCTCTGTGGGCTCAGGCGTGGCAGTTTCCTCGGGCGCCGCGCTGGTCAGGGTGGCGCGCAGCTGGCCGGCCTGCTCCTCGGGCAACAGGGCCAGCATTTCCTCCATGCTCAGCTCGGGCGGATTGCACCGGTTACAGGCCAGGTAACCCTGGGCCACCGCGTCGCTCAGGCTGATTTGATGGGCGCCGCTCAGACCTTCACAGTCGTAGTTGGCATGGTAATAGAGATTATCCCCGGCCACCCAGACCATAGCCGGCTCTTCGGCGGTGGCGCTGGGCAACGGCGCAAGGGTGACGCTGGGGGTGGCCTCAGGCGTTGCCGTAGCCTCGGGCGACTCGCTGGCCTCGGGCGTTGCCGTGGCTCTGGGCGTCCTGGTGGCCCCGGGCGTTCTGGTGGCCTCGGGCGACTCGCTGGCCCCGGGCGTCCTGGTGGCCTCAGGCGACCCGCTGGCCTCGGGCGATTCGCTGGCCTCGGGCGATTCGCTGGCCTCGGGCATTCCCGTGGCTTCGGGCGATTCGCTGGCCTCGGGCGACTCGCTGGCCTCGGGCGTTCCCGTGGCCTCGGGCGACTCGCTGGCTTCGGACGTTGCGCTGGCCTCGGGCGTTGCGCTGGCTTCAGGCGCGGGAGTGGGGCCGCCGCCGATCTGATGCAGCAGGCGCTCGGCCTGATCCCCAATAAAGTTTCCGGCCTCGCCCAAACGCTGGCCCACCCAATTCATGGAGCTGTTGAGGGCATCCCGGCCCTGTTCGGCCAGCTCCGCGCCCGCGTCGTAAATTTGGTCGACGCGCGCCTTGCCCTGCTGCTGAATCTGGGCAATGGTTTCATCCTGCACCGGAACCGTGAGCAGAAAGCTCATCAGCAAAAAGAAGGCGAACCCGGTCACCAAAGTGGTGAGCAGCTTCACGATCCAGTTCCATTGAATGCGCTTAATCCACAGCAAAATCAGACCCACCGGGTAGACCAGCACCAACAGAATCAGCGTAAGCACCGTGTAACCCACCGGGGACTTTTTGGTTTTTTCCCGCCGTACGGGCGTGGGCGACCGGTAATTGGGCCGCTTTTCCGAGCGGATCATATAATTTTTTTCTTTGCGGCGTCCCATTTCATCATTCCTTTTTGCCCGGCCTGGGGCCGTTTATTGAGCGTTTCTTTCGTTGTCCCGCGCCCGGCCATTCGCGCGGCCATGGGGCCATTATACCATGATTGCACGCTTCACACAAGCGTTAGAACTGATTGCGCGGATCCTTGCTGCGCCGCGGCTCGGCCCCGTCCTCCAGGTATTCAATCTCCAGCTTGTCAAAGCGGATGGGCTCCATAAAATGTTCCTGGGTAAAGCTGGTGTGGCCAAAGGCTTCATATTCGCGCTCATGTTTGTCCAACCAAAGCGGCATGGGAATATCAAAAAAGTGACAAAGCTCCATCAGCGCGTCGTGCTCCTCCCCGCGAACGCATTCCACGGTTTTGTCCTGTATTTTCCGATGATGACGCATGATCCTGCCCCAAAGTCTGGCCATGAACTTGCCCTCCAAAATTGATTTTTTCTTATTATAGCAGATTCTGTCGCAAGGTGGCAAAAATTTGACCAGGTTTTCGATTCTCCTGATCCGCATTTTGCGTTATAATAGTGTTATCAACATGAATTCAAGGCATAAACTTTTCATTGGGAGGTCGATGAATATGAAAAAGGCTTTAATCGTATGGGGCGGCTGGGATGGCCATGAACCCCAACTGGTGGCCGAGCGCTTTGGCGGATTGCTGCGCGCGGCGGATTTCGAGGTGGAAATTTCCGATACCCTGGACGCGTTTCTGGACTATGATAAGCTGAAGGATTTGGATCTCATCGTGCCGGTGTGGACCATGGGCACCATTACCCGGGAACAGTGCCAGGGCGTGGTGCGCGCGGTGGGCATGTACGGCGTGGGTCTGGCCGGCTGTCACGGCGGCATGTGCGATTCCTTCCGCGAGGATGTGGAATGGCAATTCATGACCGGCGGCCAGTGGATCAGCCATCCGGGCGGAGACGGGGTGGAATACGCGGTCAACATCAAGCGTGGCTCCAGCCCCATCACCTTTGGACTCCATGACTTCAAGGTCTGCACCGAGCAGTACTATGTCCATGTGGATCCGGCGGTGGAGGTGCTGGCCACCACCCGCTATCCGGTGGTCAACTATTTCCATGCCTCCAACGGCGAGGTGGATGTGCCGGTGGCCTGGACCAAAAGATGGGGCCATGGCCGGGTGTTCTATTGCTCGCTGGGCCATCACAACGACGTGTTCGACGAGCCCACCGCTCTGGAAATGATGCGCCGGGGCCTGCTTTGGGCCGCCGAGGGCAAGCAGATCGCGGTGGAGAATCACGTCGACCCCGAGCAGTACACCAGCGACCGCAAGATGTACTAAACTCTATTGATCTTTATAAAGGAGGTCTTTCCCCATGGAGCGCGTAAAGATCGGCATTGTGGGATGCGGCTGCATCAGCGGCATTTATCTTCAGAATTTTCACGGCATGTACAAGGATCTGGTGGAGGTGGTGGCGGTCTGCGACCTGATTCCCGAGCGCGCCGACGCGGCCAAGGCCCAGTACAATATCCCCTTCGCCTATTACACCGACGAGGAGATCATGGCCAATCCGGACATCGAACTGATCGTCAATCTGACCACCCCGGATCAGCACAAGCTGGTCAACGTAATGGCCCTGAACGCCGGCAAACACGCCTATTGTGAAAAGCCGCTGGCCGTGACCCGCCAGGACGGCGAGGAGCAGGTGAAGCTGGCCAAGGAAAAGGGACTGATGCTGGGCGGCGCCCCGGACACCTTCCTGGGCGGCGGCATTCAGACCTGCCGCAAGCTCATCGACGAGGGCTGGATCGGCACCCCGGTGGCGGTGCATGCCTTCATGACCTGCCATGGGCATGAGTCCTGGCATCCGGATCCCGAATTCTATTACAAAAAGGGCGCGGGCCCGATGTTCGATATGGGGCCCTATTACCTGACCGCGCTGACCAACTTGATGGGCCCGGTGAAGAGCGTGAGCGGTTCCACCCGCATCACCTTCCCCACCCGCACCATCACCAGCGAAAAGAAATACGGCCAGATCATCGAGGTGGAAGTGCCCACCCATATCGTGGGCATCATGAACTTTGAGAGCGGGGCCATCGGCACCATCGTGACCACCTTTGATGTATGGGAGAGCGAACAGGCCTGCATCGAGCTGTACGGCTCCGAAGGCAGCCTGCGGGTGCCCGATCCCAACACCTTCGGCGGGCCCATCCAGTTGTTGCGCCCGGGCCAGAAGGAATGGGAAAACGTGCCCGTGGTCTATGGCTATCAGGAAAACAGCCGCGGCCTGGGCGTGGTGGATATGTGCTGCGCCATCCGCCAGGGCAGAAAGGCCCGTGCCAACTCGGATCAGACCTTCCATGTGCTGGATCTGATGTGCGCGTTCCATGACGCGGCGGATCAGAAGAAGACCGTGGAACTTAAAAGCCGCTTTGACCGCCAGCCCGCCTTGCCCATGGGCCTGATGCAGGGCGCGGAAATCCGCTGACCGGAGTTTACCTCCATATGCGCAAAATCATCCCCCCGCACAATGTGCAGGAGGGATGATTTTATATACTTCTTAGACTATTCCTTCACATATAGGGCGTTCAAGAACCACTGGCCTTCCTGCTGGACAAATTCATAGCATTCATGCTGCACGGCATCAGAACTTTCGATTTGAACTTCCAACCGCAGTACTGGTCCTTCCTCCCCATTCTGATCCTCTACAAAAAATTTCTGTATTGCTTCCTCTATTTCTGCCTGATCATCGTCATTCATCTGACTTAAGCGAGTCATTACTGCTTCGCGAAGCGCCAGATACTCCTCAGACAGCTGGTACTCCTGCTCTTCTAAGATATGATCCTCCTCCGCTTGATACCCTAACACCTCCAGTAACAGAAAGATCCGTTCCATAGGATTCAACGCTTCCATCGATGCCATCTCTTCCTGCGTCAAAACCGTCTCCATGTGAAGAACGCTGATAGAAACATCCTCTTGGTATTCTTCCGTCAAATTCTTGCAAAGTCTCGCCAGAGCTTCCATCATGTGAGTTTCACGAGATACATCCAATCCGTGCAGTTCATTCACACCAATGTATTCTTGTGCCCTAGGCTGTTCTGGTTCCGAAGTCCTTTCATTCTCCTCAGGCTTCAAGGTTTCTTCAGGTTTCGGCGTTTCCGCGGGATTGGGTGTTCCCTCAGGTAT
>DVJW01000038.1 GCA_018716505.1 Candidatus Faecaligallichristensenella faecipullorum
AAGGAGGTTTCCCCATAGACAACGCGCAGCACAATGGACTGATCGTTGGCGTTTTCATATTCCCTGGCCGGAGAGAGCACCTGCACCTGAGCCGAACCCAGCTCAAAGCTTTCCCCCACCTGGGGCTGTTCCAGGGTCAAGCCTTGCTGCCGGGCGTACTTTTGAAAATCCCGGAAGGCCTCGCTGTCGTAGTCCTGCACCGGGGAATAGATCTTTTGAACCGGGCAGGCGTTGAGCGCCCCGGCCAGCCCGCCCACATGGTCCTCGTGGGGATGGGTGGCCACCACATAGTCCAATTCCTCAATCCCCAGCGTATTGCTGAGGTAGCTATAGACCAGGCTACTGTCCTCGGTATTGCCCCCGTCGATGAGCATGGCCCGACCATCGCACAGCACCACCGCCGCGTCTGCCTGGCCCACATCGATGAAATGCACGCTGAAATTGGATTGAGCCCATGCGGGCAAGGCCAGAAAAAGGCCCATGAGGATCAGGAAAAGCCATCGGATCATCTTTTTTTGAATATTCATGCTTATGCGCCTCCTTAATGCTTATATTATACATTATTGCTGCTAATAAGCAATATAAGTAGGCCTTAAAGCACTAATATTGGGGGTTAAACCGGCCGTTTCCTACGCCACATCACCATTGTAGATACATTTTTCAGTATAGTAAAGCGGCAAAAATCAAAGGATAATAGGGACAGAAGTTTTCGAAAAATGTGTGGTGGTTTGATGATTAGCTATGAGCCCTTATGGGAAACCATGGATAAGAAGGGCATCAGCACTTATACGCTCATCAACCAGCACGGCATCAATCCAAGAACCATCAATAATCTTAAACACAGCAAGAGCATTACCATGCATACCTTGGAACGGCTTTGCAAGATTTTGAACTGTACACCCAATGAGATTGTTCGTTTCGAAGAAAAATAGAAGGAGGTCCAGGGGGAAGATAAATCCCTTTTCCAAAGGGAAACGAAATTTCCCCTGGCGGGGCGCAAGTTTTATGGAGGGGCCAGGGGGAGGTTTCCGTTTTTTCGCCCGCGACGTCTGATACGTCGCGGGTACGGGGCGCAAATCTACGATTTTAGCGCCCCTAGTCGGGCTGACGCCCTCCCTCAATCTGCTTCCCCCTAGGCCCCTCCAAACCTCCCCTACCCCCACCAGCGGTTTTGGAGTTGACGTTCGCTCCACTCATAGCTATCGGAATTTGCCGTGCCAGGCACGGCAGGATAAAGGAAAAGGCCCTAATCGAAGCGCGAAGCGCGCTGGATCAGGACCTTTTCTACTATTTTGCCGCGTTTAGCGGGCAAATTTCGCCAGCCTTTAGCGGAGCGTTGCGGGGGAGGCTCCGCGCCGGGGGCGGCGAGCCCCCATAGCGGCCGTTTGAAGGGGGTTATGGGAGGTGTGGAGGGATTTAAGGGGGAGGATACGGAACTCCCCCTAATCCCTCCACAAATTGCCGCCCACTCTGGGCAATTTTTGCTTCCCTTTGCAAAAGGGATACAACCCTTCCCCCTGGCCCCCTCATAAAACGTTTCCCCTTCCCAAGGGGATTTCAGGGGGAAATTTCGCTCACCTTTGCAAAAGGGCGCAAAAAGGGGGCTTTCAGGGGGAAACCTCCCCCTGCCTACTTTGTATAAATCAATGAAAAAGGAACCACCGCCATGAATGGCAGCGATTCCTTTTTTCCATCTCACCTTTTACCCGTTCTCCCCCGTCAACACCAGCTCCCCAAAGCTCTCGGGCCGGTGATAATCCGGGACCGGGCTGTCAATGCGGTTCCAGGTTCCGTAATGGGGCGTATCGCTCAGATCCGCGCAGGTATAAAAGTTACCTTCCATCCGCACGCCGGCCTCAAGCTTTAGCCCAGGAAAATGCTCAGACAGCAAATTCACAGGCACGGTGTAGCTCACCGCCCACCATCCGCCCTTGTAGGCGCTTTCCTCCCGCACATTAGCCTGGATCTCCATGCCCTCAAAGGGCAGGCCCACCGCCCCGAACCGGTTCCGGCGGGCGGTCCCAATCTCCGCCAGCATCACGCCCCGGGCGTTGACCTCGAAATTAAAATAGCGCGCATCCCGTTCGGGGGCGGGTTTCACAAAGAACTCCAGGCAGCTGTCGGTGCACACCATGCCGCCCATCTCCCGAATCCGGGCGCGCACCTTGTCCTCTTGGGCATACATCAAAACATGCAGCCCCTTTTCATTCCAGCCCACCCGGGCGCAAGCCCTGGGCGTATAGCCGGTCTGATCCCAGATATACTGATCGAGCACCGCTTCCTCCAGGTTTGCCCAGGCCTTGGGCAAATCCGCCGGGTCAAATTCCGCGTCTCTTTTCAAAAACAAGGGTCTTTCAGGCATGTACCGGATCGAATACCGCTTCATAGCGCTCGCCTCCCGCAAAATCTGCTTTTCCGATTATAACACAGATTCCGGGAATGAGAAACCTTTTTCCTTCCTACCGCTTCAGCCAATCCTCGGGCAGGCGCTCGATGGGCGGCAGAGGCCGGTATTGCGCGCCAATCTCCTTTAACCGCTGGATGACGTTCTCATCCAGCCGCCCATGGGTATTGGGCGAAACGTTCAGCAAAAAGGCCGCGTTCTTCTCGTTCATCTCCCGCACCGTGTCCAGGGCCCACTTTGCGCTGCGCAGAACCATATCCCGATCGGTATCCCGATAAAACCATTGGGTGGTCAGGTAGTTACATCCAATGCCCGGGCCGTTGAAGCCCTGCTCCATCGTTTGTCCGGCCGCGCATTCAAAGAACACCACGTCGGTATGGTTCAAATTGGGCTCGCAGCTGATGTTCATGAGCAAACAATCAGGCTGCAGCCCTTTGACCAGGGCGTCAATTTCCTCAAAAGGCACCTGTTCATAGAGCGGACCGCCCCAACTGGCATTCCAACCGTCTATAATCAAAAATGGAATTTTTCCATACCGGGTGAGCAGCTCGGTGAGCTGGGCCTTGATGAGCTGTTTCTGCTGATCGGTGCAGCCGCTGCGCCGGATGTCATGGGCCAAATCCAGCATGGAAAAATAGAGCCCGGCCTCAATGCCCTGGGCCCGGAAGGCCTTCAGGTATTCGCCCACCACGTCACGCTTGTCCGTTCCGTTTTTAACGCAATGGCCGGTGTGCTCGCTGGGCCAAAGGTCGAAGCCTTCATGATGCTTGGCCGTCAGGGCCGCGAAGGTCATGCCCGCGCTCTTGGCCACCCGGGCCCATTGTTCGCAGTCCAGCTGATCCGGATTCCAATCCTGGGGATCAAAGGGATACCTGCGGGGCGCGCCGTGATTTTCAAAGTCAAACTCCCAGTCCACGATATCGCCCTGATGGAACTGAAAAGTGGCGCTGTTAAAATGGATAAACATCCCGAAGCGCTGATTGACAAAGCGCCTCTGCAATTCGATAAGCTCCATATACATCCTCCTTAACCCCAAAAGAGAAGGCCGGCAATTCATCCGCCGGCCTCCCCTGCGCTTCGCGCGGCTTCTTACTTATACATGGCGTCGTAGGCCTTCTGATAGATTTCACACATCTCGCTTACCCCATGGTTCTCCATCTCGCTCAAATGCTCATTCCAGGCATCGTCGCTGTTGGGATCCTTTTCCCCGGTGGTGAACTGAAAGATCACGTCGTTGAAGTAGTTGGTAAACTCATACTCCAAGGCGGCAATGCGAATCTGAGTATCCTGATCGTACGTCAAGGTGGGCAGGCAATACTGCAAACCGCTGTAGGGCTCATACTGCTCCTGAGTCACTTTGTAAAGCATGTACTCCATGCCATCGGCGCTATACAGATCCGTATCCTCGGCCACGGCCTGGCTTCCGCGCCATTCCTCACTGTAGTTGTAAATGCCAATCTGGGTCCAGCAGTAATTCTGGGTGTCTCCGGTATTGCCCGAATAGGCGGTTACAGCGGCCCACTGGGCAGGCTCTCCGTTAAAGCCGATTTCGCCCTCCTCAGCCCAGCGCCATCCAAAGCCTTCCACGCCGTTGTACATGCTGGCCGTCACCTCAGAGGTGTAGAAATAATCGGCCCATTCCAGCGCCAGGGCCGGGTCTTCGCAGGCGGAAGTCACCGCAAAGCCGCCGATGCCTGGCAATTGCAGCATGCTCATGGCGTACTGGACGCCCTCCGGTCCCTTGAGGGGAGAAATGGCGCGATATTCGCGATAGCGCTCGTCGCCGATTTCCGAGGCAAACTGTCCGCCATAGCCTGCGGTCATGGCGCCCACCAAATTGCCGTCCGGATTTTCCACCAGCTTTTTGAGCTGATCCATGGTCTGGGTCAAGGTGCCTTCATACAAGAGGCCTTCCTCGTACAGCATGTTCATGTACTTGAGCGCTTCGCGGAACTCGTCTTTGGTCATGGCGTTGTATACCTGGCCCTGATCGTCCAACTGGAAGCCCTGCTTGGTCTGCTGGAAATACAGGAAGCTGTTCAGGATAAAGGGATAGGTTTGTCCAAACCATCCGTCCGTGGAGCCAGCCAACGGGATTTCGTCCGAGGGATCGCCGTTGCCATTGGCGTCCTGATCGCGGAAAGCGCGCAGCACCTCGGTAAATTCATCGATGGTGGTGGGCGTTTCCAGGTTCAGGTTCTCCAGCCACTGGTTGTTGATCCACATCTTGTTGGCATAGGTGCAGTGATAGCAGGGATTGATGTATGGCAGGCTGTAGATATGCCCATCTGCCTGGCGAATCAAGTCCATCCCCTGCTCATAGTATTCCATGGCCTTGGTAAAGTTGGGCATATCCGGGATTCTGTCGTCAAGGGGCAATAGCACACCCGCACTGCCATACTGCAGCAGCGAATCCGCAGTAAATGTGCAGGCCAGGAAGGCGTCAGGCAATTCGCCACCCGCAATCATCAAGGAGATTTTCTCCTCGTTATTTTGTTCGGGCAGCTGAGTCCAGTTAATATGGATGCCTGTCTTTTCCTCCAACCACAAGGTAAATTCGTTGGTCTCGTAGTCCTCCACTGTAGCCACTTTTACCGCGGCAATATCCAGCTCCCTCTTGGGGGCCGCCTCTTCCTCGGCCGAGCCGGCGAACGCCATTGTCAGCATCATGGCCAAAGCCAGCACAATGGATAGGTTCTTCTTGAACATGGTACCTTCCTCCTTTTTTTTATAAATAATGTGTCAACACATTATTCCCTCAACCCTTCATGGATCCCACCATAACCCCTTTTACGAAAAATCTCTGAACAAAGGGATAGATGAGAATCAGCGGCGCGCTGGAAACCACGATCAGCGCGTATTTCATAATGTCCGCCAGTCCCTGTTTGAGCTCCAAAGCCGAAATATCGGTTATGCTTTCAATGTCCATGGTGTTCATAATCAGAATATCCCGCAGGATGATTTGAAGTGGATAAAGATCATAATCGTTAAGGAACATCAGCGCGTTAAAATAGGAATTCCATTGCCCCACTATGCCATACAAAGCCAGCACCGCCAGCATGGAGCCCGACAGAGGAATCACCAATATCAACAGTTTCTGAAAATGATTACATCCGTCAATATCCGCGGCCTCCAACATCTCCTCCGGAATGCCGGTCTGGATGGAGGTGCGCATCAGCATGATATGGAACACATTCAGGGCGTTGGGAATTATAATGGCCCACCTGGTATTAACCATACCCAGACTCTTGATAACCAGATAAAATGGAATCAGGCCGCCCGAAAACAACGTGGCAAAGATAAACAGCCGGTTGATGATTCCCTTGCCAACCAGGTTCTTCCTGGAAAGTCCATAACCCGCCAATACCGAAAGCACCATGCTCACCGCAGTGCCACCCAAGGCGTACAGTATACTGTTGGCATAGCCACTTATGATGTTCTTGTTTTTCATGACCTGCTCATAGGCAATGGTGGTAAAGTCCACCGGAAGCAACCAAACCCGACCGGAAACCACAGCCGTGGAATCAGAAAATGAGGCACTCAGCACATAAACCAGCGGATAAAGCACCGAAATACCGACCAAAGTCAACAAAATATAGACCACAACCGAAAAGGTTCGGTCGCCGGAAGTCTGGCGAATATGACCCTTGCTCATTTTACTTCCCCCTTACCAAAGGCTGTTTTGACCCATCTTGCGAGTGATACCGTTTACGCTGACCACCAACAGCAAGTTGATGAGCGAATTAAACAGGTTCACCGCCGCCGAATAGCCGTAATCCAAATTGAGCATGCCCATCTTGTAAATATAGGTGGACAACACCTCGGAGACCGACAGGTTGGCGGTATTCTGCATCAAATACACCTTTTCAAAACCCACATTCATGATTGAGCCGCAATTAAGAATAAACAGTATGGTCGCTGTGGGCACGATGCAGGGCAGGTCGATATACCAAATACGCTGCAGCCGGCTGGCCCCGTCAATGATGGCGGCTTCATGCTGGGCTGGATCCACCGCGTTCAAGGCTGAGATATAAATGATGGCGTTAAAGCCGGTGGATTGCCAAACCCCTGACCACACATACAAATGGCGGAACATGCCCTTCTTGGCCAAAAAATTCACCGGCTCAAAGCCAAGCGCCTTAATGGCCCGGTTGACGATGCCGGTATGCTGGTCCAACAGCTGCATCATCATGGCCACCATAACCACAGTGGAAATAAAATAGGGCGCATAAGTGATCATCTGCACGGTCTTTTTGTAGGGCAGATTATGGCACTCGTTGAGCAGTATAGCCAGGATAATCGGACAGGGAATCCCGGCAATCAAAGCGTACAGACTCACCGCAATGGTATTGGTGACAGTGCTCATGGCCGATGGAGTAGAGAAAAACCGACTGAAATTTTGGAAGCCCACCCATGTACTCTCGCCCAACCCCTTGGCGATATTATATCGGGTAAAACCGATCAACACCCCGTACATAGGCAGGTAGCTAAACACAAACAGCCAGATCAGCGGCAGCAGCAGCATGATATAAACTTGCGCGTCGCCGCGCAACATCTTAATCCGGGATGTCCCCCTCCGCTTGGGGACAGACGCTTGGGAACGTACCATAGACATCTCTCCTTTGCCAATCGCGGCTGTTTTTCCGTAACTAAACTTTACATTAGTTGGATTTTTTGCGCAAGAAACAATAGAAACCATGGGTACACTTTCCAAAATGCGCCCATTTTTACAAGATTATTACCTTGTGCAAAATCTATCCCTTGATTTATAATAGGTAAGGATCGCATATTCAGGCAACACATATAACATACGCATAACTTACCGGAGGGATATTCACAAATGAAGCGCTTCCGTTTCAAGGTCAATCCCATATTTATCATGCTGCTGGTTTCTATAATATTGGTCACCTTGATTCCTATCTGTGTGCTCAGCTATGTGTATACCGCCTCCATGCGCACCATGCAGGAGGAAATTGAGTACAGCACCCAATGTGTGTTGGATCAATGCCGCATGGCCGGTGAGAATCTGTTTAATACAGCGGAAAATCTGGTTACCTCTCTGTGCTTCGACGACCGGGCCATTCAATTCGCCTCCCAGGCCCGCAATTACACCTCTGCGGCTTACGCTAAAATGATTACCCAAGCCCGCGACGCCACCCAATTGGGTGACCTGATTCGTGACCAAGCCAGCATTTTGGAGTTCGGCATTTACAGCGGACGCAATGACGCCATCGTCTCCTTTCGCTCAGGGTATGCCCGCGCAAGCCAATATCTGGATACAAGTCTTCGCTTTGATGGGGCCGGCTGCCTTGAACTTTTGAATCAAAAGGGCGGTTTTAAACTGCAGCCCGCAAGTCAGGTGACGCTGTATCAGCATACCTATAGCGCCCTGGCGGCCAGCGCGCCCATTTTTTCCAACTATATCCATCAGCTGGACGGTTTTGTATATATGATTATAGACGACGCCCCGCTTCGAACCATCCTCGCGGAAATGGCGCTTTCGGATAACGGTTTTTGTTACATCGTGGATTCCGAGGGCCAAATCCTGTTTCATACGGATGGAAAAAACGCCCCGAATTTTGATAAGGAGTCGGATATTCTGGCCAATGCGTCGGACTTTTTTATCCTGCGCAGCCAAGCCGACAGCGGTCGGGAATATGTGGCCTATGTGCCCAAAGCCGTGGTGTCCGAGCGGTTGAGTTACATTCAGCACACCATCGGGCTCTTGGCGGCCTGCGGTCTGGGCCTGACGCTCTTGGCCGCGATCTTTATCGCCTATCGAAATTCAAAGCCCATTACCGAGATCTATGAAATCGCAACAGGGCCGGAAAACGCCGCCCAAAGTCCGGACACGCCGCTGACCTATAACTTTTTGAAGGGTACGATCAGCGAATTGGTGCATTCCAATCGGGATATGAACGAACAGCGTGGCCAATTTCTGACCTATTCCCGCGCGGATTTTATCCACCGGCTGGCTGATGGATCCATTTTCCTGGCCAGCGAGATTCAGGCCCGGGCCAATCTGCTCCATATCGATTTAGACGCCCAACTCTACGCCGCGCTCATTTTGCGCAAGACCGGACTCAACGAATCCATCGACACCATGGATACCCAGCAGTTCGGCGAGGCCACCAATTTCTGGATGCTGGTGGAAAGCGTATTTCACGAGCGGAGCAGCTTCCGGGTGCTGTGCAGCTGCGACCAGCTTTCCCAAATGACCGTGCTGGCGCTGTTTCCCGAGGAGGATGCATCCGCCTGTGCCGAAACGCTCAAGCGCGAGGTTTCGGCCATCGCCCGGCATCTTTCCGACCTCTACCATATCTCATTGGAATACATCTGCGGCGGACTGACCTCGGATCTAAGCAATATCGGCCCGCTCTTTCTCAACGCCGGCAAAGCGCCCCGTATGGTGGGCGTGGCGCATACCGGGAAGCTGCTCTGGGTGGGAGAAACGAACCAGACCGGCTCCATCTATTATCCGCTCTATGAGGAAACCCGGTTGGTTAAGGCCCTGACCACCAGTCAACGCGCCGCGGCCCACAGCTTGTTCAGCCGGCTCATGGCCAACAATACCTGTCTTCAAGAACCGGAAAATGCCAATTGGCCCATTTTGTGCCAGGCCCTGTATCTGACTTTGTGCCGCTGTCTCGAAAACTGCCCCTCCAATGAGGAATTGCTGAAAAAGGCACAGTTTTTAAAAAGTTTTACCCCACCCAACAGTCTTTCGTCTTTTGAAAAGCGTGTACACAACCTGTTAGATGCCATCATCGACGCCCAACAAAATCAAAAAGAGTCGGAAAACACCTTCCTGCTGCAGCAGATTTCTGAATACATGGATCAAAATTTGGGAGATTCGGGCTTTACCCTGTATAATGTCTCCGAGCGGTTTGGTATTCCCGAATCCACCTTATATCGATTCATCAAGCTCAACGGCGGCCAGAGCTTTTCCGCGCTGTTGGAGCAAAAGCGCATGGCCCTGTCGGCCCGGCTGCTGCTTACCACTGAGTTCACCATAGACGAAATTGCCTCCCTCAGCGGTTACAACTCTTCCCATGCCTTCCGCCGGGTATTTAAGAAGATCTACAACATGCTGCCCACCGAGTATCGAAGCGCGGTCATCGATTCCCAAAATGAATAAAAAGAGGGGCTTTGCGCCCCTCACGTTTTATTCGCCCCTGCTCAACCCAAGTTTTTCAGAAATCTCCATCAGATGCGCCACATCCTGCACTACGAAATGGCCGCTGGTATCGGGCGGCATGTTGATAACCACGATATTCCCGGCTGAAAAAGCGGTTTTACATTTTTCCACCACCTCGTTCACATCGAGCAGCTTTTCATCCTCATAAATATTGGAATAAAACCAGCTGAATCCTTCTCTGGAACAAATGGTCATTTCAAAGGGCAGGTAATAGGATTCTCCCTGAAAAGTAAAAATCTTTGGGTCGTCCAGTCTGCAGGAATGCGGATCCCAAAGCCGAAAATCCGATGGAAACATCCTCAGCGGGTCGCCCCGAACGACATTCTGCGGCAAATAGCGTTCTTCCGGAAATTCGGCCATCTCCCGATCCACACCTACGGTGTGATTGACTCCAATCTGGCAGGAGGGCTGCAGCCGCTTCACCAGGTCATACAGCTCGTCCAAATGCCATTGGGCTCTGGTCTTGTCCCAAGCCCCATCCAGCCAAAGCTCAACCACTTCACCATACCGTCCATCCAAAAGTTCGGTGAGCTGCTTAAACATATAGGGAATATATTCGCCCTCAAAGTCCGACCGGTAGCAAGACGCACTGCGGTCCCAAAGGGAATAATAGACCCCGAACTTTAGCCCATAGCGCGCGCAGGCCTGGGCCACCGCCCGGACAATATCAACTTTTTTGCCTGAGAACATGACCCCATAGTTGGTGGTCTCGGTATTCCAAAGACAAAAGCCATCGTGATGTTTGCAGGTCAAAATCACGGTATTCATACCCGCCTGATAGGCGATTTTCACCCAACCCTCGGCATCAATGGTTTCGGGTTTAAACGATCTGGCCTGTATGCCGCCGTCCGACCATTGCACATTTCCGAAGGTATTGACCCCAAAATGGATAAACATGCCGAACCGGCGCGCCATTTGCGCCCGCTGACCCTCGTTGGGTTCCAATGCCGGAATCTGTCGAATCATATATTACTCTCCTTTTTTTATCCGTCCAGTTCTTCGAACATGGCTTCAACATTCTCCGGCGGGCAGTCGGGAAGTATGTTATGAATGGTGTTAAACACAAATCCGCCGCCGGGCGCAAAAATATCCACCATGCGCCGGGTATAATCGCGCACCGCTTGGGGGGTACCATGATTGAGCACATGACGGGTATCACAGCCCGCGCCCCAGAAAGTGATATCCTTTCCAAACTCCTTCTTCAGCCGCTCAGGCTCCATATCCCGAGCTGTGAGCTGCACGGGATTGATGACGTCGTAACCGGCCTCGATCAAATCAGGCATCAGCTTATAAATGGAGCCGCAGGAATGCAGAAAAGTCTTCATGCCCGAGTGTTTATGAACATAATCCGTCAGCATGGCATGGCGCGGTTTGAACAATTTCCGATAGAGCTCGGGCCGCATAAACGGACCACTGTCCATGCCCAAGTCGTCTCCAAACCGCAAAATATCACATACATCGCCCACGGCCTGGCATACTTTTTCCAAAGTGGCCAGATGGCGCTCCATGAGCGCGTCCAAAAGCCGCTCCACTCCAGCCTCGTCCGTCAACAGATCGCACAGGAAATTGTCCATGCGCCGCAAAAATGTACCCCATTCGAACAGATTGCATCCGCACACGATCATCAGCGCCCGGTCGCTGCTTTGCCTAAGCTCAATGGCCTTTGCCCTGAGATCCGCCCAAAAATCGGGTTCTCCCGAATGATCCCATGGGGAATGCACCATGGCTGACCATAATATGCGCCCCATCTGCTCATCCAAATCCGATAAATCTTCGGGAATTTCCTCCGGATAGGGACAATAGGTGCCGTCAAAGAAAGTAGCACCTTCGGGCATGCGGGCGATCATGTGCTGGCCCTGAAATACCGCCTGGCTGCCATCGCTTTGCTGTATCGGATGAAACCATTGGGGGATGAAGCCTACGCTGCCGTCACTCAGGCGCCATTTTTTCCAGTCCTCTTTATTGGTGTTAAAGGTCCGGCCCACGTCCAGCACATCCACCCCAAACCGGTCAAGCAGCTTCAAATCCGGCTGAGCCAGCTGCTGCACCACATCGTAAATCTGAGCTGGCCCCACATTCAAACCCATATGGACAACCAGGCGGTTATAGGCGATGGCGGAAATGCCCGAACTAGGGGTGGAACCTAAATCTCTGGGCACCCGATCGGGTTCCTTATGATCAATAGCCATAAGCACGCGTTCTCTCGGGGTCATACCGTATCCTCCGTTTCACACAATTTTTCTTCATTGTAATTCCCGGGTTTATTCACGTCAATCTGCAATTTTCATTTTTCAAGTTTCCCAGGGTACCTTTTAAAAATTGTCCCCTTTATGGAAATCACACGTTGACTTATCCGCACAGTCCCTTATAATAAGATTAAAATATTTTTCAGGAGGCGGTTCTATGTCCAAAATACAGCGCTATGGTCAAATTATCCGTGTGAAGCCTGAAATGCTTGAAAAATATAAAGCCCTCCATGCCAATCCTTGGCCTGAGGTCAATGAAATGATCAAAGCCTGTCATATTCAGAACTATTCCATCTATCATCGGGATGGTTTATTGTTCGCGTATATGGAATACACGGGCAGCGACTTTGCCCAGGATATGGCTAAAATGGCGGCCGATCCCATGACACAGAAATGGTGGGCCGAATGCGATCCTTGTCAAATGCCCATCGAAACCGCCCTTTCTGGAGAATGGTGGGTTAACATGGATGAGGTTTACCATTTGGATTGATTCATTTGGGGCGGCGTTGACAAGCAGGCTCTTTCCTTGTATAATGCTGCTAATGTTAATTTTGTTAAGTCCAACAACCTGCAACACCGGTTATGCCGTCTCAGAAAATCGTTTAGGGAGGGTATTATCATGAACGAATCGCCGAATGGCATACTGTCGCTTCTGCCCCGCGAACTGCTGCCCGAGGGGCCCCGCCGCTATTGGGATTTTTACAACATGCGCCCGGGCGCGGGCTTCTATCAGAAGGAGTTCGGCTTTTATGCCCTGGAAAAATGGCAGCGTGAAGAAGGGCTGGATCCCAAGGCAAATTTGGACGAGCTCTTCGGCTACGATCCCATGGGCCGTGTGGATTTGTACGGATTGGGCTGGTGCGAAGCCGGCTTTGAACCCATTTTCGAGGATAAGGTGTTGGAGGACCGGGGCGACTACGAGGTGGTGCAGGACTTTGCGGGCCGGTCGGTGCTCTGCTTCAAGGGACGACGCAACGGCTTTATGCCCGAATATATCGACCACCCCGTGAAGGATATGCGCACCTGGGAGGAAAACTGCAAGTGGCGCATGGATCCCAACAGCCCCAAGCGCCAGGAGCGGATGGACGAATATCTGCCCAAGGCGGCCGCGCTGCAGCGCCAGGGCTATTTCGTGGGCCAGAGCCTGGTGGGCGGCTATATGTACCTGCGCTCGCTCATCGGACCGGAACAGCTGCTCTATGCCTTCTACGATGATCCTGAGCTGATCCATGCCTGCATGCAGCAGTGGTTGGATTTGGCCGACAACATCATTGCCCGCCATCAGAAGCAGGTTACCTTGGACGAAATCTACATCGGCGAGGATATCTGCTACAACCACGGCCCGCTGATCTCTCCGGATATGATCCGCGAATTCCTGTTCCCCTACTATCAGCAGCTGCTGCAAAACGCCCGCGCCCGCCAACTGGACAAGGCGCGCACCTTGCACTTCCAGGTGGATACCGACGGCCTCTGCCTGCCGGTGATCGAGGTCTACCGCGAATTGGGCATGGATCATATGAGCCCCTTTGAGGTGGCCTCCGGGTGCGATGTGGTGAAGGTGGGCCAGGATTATCCCTGGCTCAGGATTTCCGGCGGGGTGGACAAGCGCATCCTGGCCCAGGGCCCCGAGGCCATCGACCGGATGATCGACTCCATCTTTCCTATCATGCAAAAGCGCGGCGGCTATCTGCCCACCTGCGACCACGGGGTGCCCGAAGAAGTTTCCCTTCAAAATTACCTGCACTTCAGAAAAAGGTGTCTGGAGTTCCGTTGAGGCCTCGTGAAGGCATAAATGCAAGGCTCCGCGTCCAAATGGGTTTTGAACGCGGAGCCTTTTCATGATCTGAGTTGAACCACATGGTCAAAGCCCTCCGTAAGCGACAAGTCATGGGTGGCGAAAATCAGGGCGGTGCCGCCGCTCGTCCGCCGAAGCAAAAGCTCGGTAATCATCCGGGCGGTACCGCCGTCCAGCTGCGCGGTGGGCTCGTCGGCCAAAATGACGGCGGGATTTCCGATCAGCGCCCGGGCAATGGCCACCCTCTGACGCTGGCCGCCCGAAAGCTGGCCCGCCTTTCTTGAGGCAAATTCCTCCAGGCCCACGTCTTTCAGCCCTGCCCTCGCCCGTTCAATGATTTCTTTTCTGCGCATACCCCCCATGAGCAGCAGCGGGGTCATCACGTTATCCAGCGCGGATTGATCGCTGAGCAAAGCGTAATCCTGAACCACCAATCCAATCTTGCGCAGCCGGGTTTCCGCGCGTTGGCGTCCGCCAAAACGCTCGGTGGACTGTTCGTCCAAAATATAACTGCCCGCCTCGGGCCTGAGCAGCAGCGCCAAAATGGAGAGCAAGGTCGACTTTCCCGAGCCGGACGGGCCGGTTATGGCCAGATGCTGCCCTGCTTCCACGGAAAGGGAAAAATCCTTTAGAATAAACGCGTCGTTTTTGGAATAGCGATGCGTTATCTGGCGCATTTCAATAAGTGCCATAGAATTATCTCCTTTTGTTCCAGTTTTCCATGGGCCGCATGCGCAGCACCCGAACGGCGTTGATGATGAATGCGATCAAACCGGGCAGCATGGTAAATCCCAGCACGATCAAAATCAGCGGCAAAAGCACCACATCCATCTTCTCATAAGTGGACATCGCAATCATAAGCCCCAATATCAACCCAATGATGTTCACCAAAAACAGGCTTCCATAGCCGCCCACCGTCAGATAAGCCACCATCTTTCCGGGCGTCATGCCGATCATGCCCATGACCGAAAGCCGCCGCCGCCAAAGCTCGGTCTGCATCAGGCTTTCCCCAAAGATTCCGATGACCATGAGCGCCAGCAGCCAGACGCAGAGCATGAAAAAGTCGGCATTGTCCAGGATATTCTCAAAGGTATCGCCGCTCAGTATCTGGCTGTAGCTGTCAATCTGCCCCAAATTCAGCGGCTGAATGGCCTCCCGCCATATGGGGATCAGCTTATCAACGTCTTCCCCTTCCCCGGCCAGCAGTATGATGCTGTCCCGATCCCCGGTGTAGGGCCTGTCCCCCATCAGCGGGTGCTCCACCGCCACCGCCACCAGGGGATCTTCCCCAGTGGCCTTATCCGCAAAGTATTTAAGCCTCCGGGCATTGCTGCCCCCCACAGTGCTCAAATGATCGTTGTCCGGCGTCAAAAACCCGGTCACCACCGCGGGCGCCTGCCGGTCAAAGTCATACCAGGAATATTCCGCATAGGTCAGGGTAAATTGATCGCCAATTTTATACCGTCCCCGAAGCCGGCTGTCCAGCACCACCGGCAGCGCCTCCGGGCTGGTCTGGGCGGTTTCCAGGGTCCCCTCCGAAAGCGGCGTCTTGACCGCCCGGTTCAGCGCCTCCGGATAGAGGAACAGCGAAACAATCTCCTCCTCCCCCTCCAGCAGCGCGTCGCAATAATTCACCCCCACCGGAATGCACCCGGGCATTTCCTCCAAAAACGCCCGCAGCTCGTCGTAGGCGGGCGGCGAGGGCTCGCCCGCTCCGGGCCAGCTAAACCGGAAAGCCCGGGTAAAAAACGCGGCCTCCTGAAGCCCGGAATCCTTCCACGCCTGATGGCGCGAATACCCCACCAGGAAGGGCGGGAGGGCTATCATCAGGCCCAGCGTGAGCGCCGTGACCAGCGCCATCATGGCCAGCCGGTGCAGCCGGCGGCCGCCGCACATCTGGCGGATCAGCTTAATATGCCTGTACATATCGCCCATCCTCCCGGGTGTATTTGCGCACCGCCCGCCAAACCGCCGGCACGCTCATGAGCACAATCAAAACATAGCCCGCCAAACTCAGCACCATCTGGTTTCCCGCCGAAACCATTATGGAAAGATTGGTTTCTCCCATCCAATTCAACACCCACCGGCAGGGATAGGCCGACAGCGCCAGGGCCAGCAGGTACAGCAGCGCCAGCTTTCCCAGCACATTGCGGAAGATCCGCCCCCGGCCGCATCCAACAATAAACATCACCCGCATGTCCCCGGCGCAGGCGTCCAGCAGGTAGTTGACCATGCCGCCCATCAAAATCAGCGCGGCTGCCATCGCCAGCGCGCACACGCCGCCGTTGATATGGGAGAAATTGATGGACTGGGAGCCCGTCTGCCATGCCTCCATGGTGAGCCCGGCTTCCTGAAAGCGTTCAGCCAGCGCCCGATGCTCCGAAGCGCTGGGCGGGCTGGGAAACACCACCTTGCACACCGCCAGCGGCAGATCCATCTTCGTAAAATCGTGCGCGGAAATCAGCACCGAAACCATGGACTCTGGATATTCGGCTTCCACCCCGTTCATGCCATCCGTGACCGGCGGAATTCCGATCTCCATATCCCCTGGTTGTGAAATGGCATCAATCTGTTCAAACTCTGTATAAGTGAAATAATAGTCCGCCACCCCCGCCGGCTCAAAGGGCACGCCTTCAATGTTAACCGTTTCCCGGGGCGGGTAAATGGTGTTATACAAATTGCTGCAATACATGCTCAGAAGCGCCTGGCCGCGCATACCGCTGACGTCCTTTAAAACCTGCTCCCCGCCCACATGCGCCTCCACATAATAACCGGGAAGCTGATCCTGGGTCTGACTGATACCCACCGCCACCCCGCCGCTTTGGGTGTCCGCCGGGGAGATGAAAATGATATTGGCCCGAACAGAACTGTCCCCGGCCAGTTCGCTCAACACCGAGGCCCGGGCGCCCTCCGGCGCCTGCACTGCGTATATGCTGTTTCCCGTGTCGCTGTAAAACAGATTCAGCCGGATCAGCGAACCTGCGGCCGTCAAGATCACGCACAGTATGACCGCCACCGAGAGGGTCAGAACCCCGGCGATCACCGGCGTATGCCGGAAAAACCGAAACATTCCCGTCCGTCTCATACGCATTCCCTCGTACATCAAAATAGCGGGCGTTGGGGAACAAAATCAACTTACAACGGCTTATACGGATTGGTATGGAATGGTGTTTTATTTGAGGCGTACAGCGTCAACCCTTGTCGGTGGACTTATTGCACGCCGCCATCGCGGAAATCGAAGACAGCCTGGCAAACCATCAGAACCATCTGAAACAAAAGTGCCCTGGACACCGGTTTCTTCATGTGCTCATGTATCCATCACCTAAACAATAATGCATACACAATATTTTGTCAATAAGTTTTGAATTATATTTTCATTTCATGATTTAACAGTTTATGGTTCTATAAATTTATTTTTGCATTTGTGACCACATAAAACAATACAGCCCCCAGCGCAACGACGATTCGCCGGGGGCCAATCCGTTTTCAGGCTATTGCTGTGCAACCTGCCGCCCCAAAATTTCCACGTTGCTCCTGAGCCGCTGGTTGCCGGGCTCCAATTCCAGCGCCGCCTGCGCCTCGCCCAGGGCTTCCTCCAGACGCCCGGTGTGGTAAAGGGCAATGCTGCGCAAATCATGGGGCAGGCTGCCCCATGAAGCGGCCTCGCAGATATAGCTTCTGGGCCGGTCGGTGATGTCCAGAGCGCACCCGGTAAAGTACAGCACCCCATCCCAGGCCTGATCCTCATACAGCAGCATGGCCAAATCGGTATAGGGCTCGCGCAGGTGCGGCGCCTCGGCAATGGCCCGTAAATACCAATCCCGTGCCACGGCGCGCTCCCCCTTCATGGCGAAGGAGCGGGCGATATAGCGCATGGAGGCCGCGCGTTCGTCCCGCCAGGTGGCCGAGGGCATGGCCAGATGGCGCTTCAGCATGCGAATGCAGTCGTCCCAGCGGCGCTTGTACATGTATTCCCTGCCCAGATAATGCACATTTCGATCATCGTCCGGATCTTCCTGAACCGAAAGCTCCAACAGCGGCAGATATTGCCCCCTGGACTTGGTGAAATCCGGAAAATGATCCAACTGCACGCCCTCGGCGGTCACCATCTCGCCAGGCAGGCCTTGCCCGATCCATTTCAACACCTCGTGCACCGGATGAACCCATGTATACCCATACCGGGCATGGATTTTTTCAGTCCAAAACACCACGCCCTCGGAGCCATCCGGATTAAAGCTCCAGGTGTAGCGGTACCGGGCCTGGGTTGCCCGGGGTGTCCAGGAGGCCTCCAGCTTTTCCCGCCAGCCAGGATGAAACACCTCGTCCAGATCGGTGCATACGCAGATATCCGCCTGCGGGGAAACCAGATCCAACGACTGGTTGCGCGCTACATCAAACCGCCAGGGATCGATGATCCCGATAGTCACCTCCGCACCGCGCTCAGCCAGTTTCTTTACGGTATCGTCCGTGGATCCGGTATCCAACACCACAATTTGGTCGGCCTCGGCCATGGAATTCATCCATCGATCCACGAATTGCGCCTCATTTTTGCAAATCGCGTACACCGCAACAAACAAAATGTTTTCCCCCTTTCGCGGCTCATCCCGTCAGTAAAAACGGGAGGGCGGGGCGTTACCCCGTCCTCCCATCCTATGCCGGCTTTGGCCAGGTTAGATTAGGTGGCCAGCAATCCGGCTGTGCGCATGTTGGCCAGCAATTCATTGAACTGGGTTACGATATCGCCGGTGCCAGTGGCATCGTTTACTGCGGCTGCCGGCGTTACTGAGCCCGCAGGACCGGTGGGGCCAGTGGGGCCGGTGGGGCCTTCGGCGCCTGTGGCGCCCGCCGCGCCCGCAGGGCCGGTGGGGCCGGTGGGGCCTTCAGCGCCTGCGGCGCCCGCCGCGCCCGCAGGGCCGGTGGGGCCAGTCGGGCCTTCAGCGCCTGTGGCGCCCGCTGCTCCCGCAGGGCCGGTGGGGCCAGTCGGACCGGTGGGGCCGGTGGGGCCTTCAGCGCCTGTGGCACCCGCAGGACCGGTGGGGCCGGTCGGGCCACCCGCAGGGCCAGTGGGACCCGTGGGACCGGTGGCACCCGCAGTGCCCGCGGGGCCGGTGGGACCAGTGGCGCCCGTGGTACCCGCGACACCCGCAGGGCCGGTGGGGCCAGTCGGGCCGGTCGGGCCGGTCGGGCCGGTCGGACCGGTGGCACCTGTGGCACCTGTGGCGCCCGCAGGGCCGGTGGCACCTGTGGAAACCAAAAGCTGGAAATCCGTAGAGCTGCCCGGCGTACCCACAGGATTCGACCGGGTTACCGCATACAGCGACCCCTGGTACTCTACCAAATCCCCGGCGCTATAGGGGGTGCCGGGCACAAACTCCACTGTGTTCTGAACCGCGGTACCTGCAGGACCGGTGGGGCCAGTGGGACCCGTGGGGCCGGTGGGGCCAGTCGGGCAGATTCCACAGGGCATGGGGGGCCGCGGCGGACAGGGTGGCGTAGGCGGCATGGGGGGCCGCGGCGGACAGGGCGGCGTGGGCGGACAGGGGTTAACCGGCGGGAATGAGGGCCAGCATGGTTGAATATTATTGCAGGGCGGCCTGTGATTATGGCCGCACCCGCAGCGCCTGCCACAAGGCATAAAACGCGCTGTGTTAAAATGGAATCGATCCAAATTCATCACCTTACCCTTTCGTGTTTGGGCATGTAATACCGCTCGGTATCCATCCCATACCACAGAGTATGAAATTCAACCCCCGGGTGACACTTTTTCTTGGGAAAGGAGCGAATCGGATGGCCAGCATCAGCCTATGTATGATCGTTAAAAACGAGGCGCAAACTCTGTCCCGGTGCTTAAGCAGCATCCGCGAGGCCATAGACGAACTCATCGTGGTGGACACAGGCTCCAGCGACGCCACGCGGGAAATCGCCCAAAAATTCGGGGCCAGGCTATATGATTTTGAATGGGTGGACGATTTCAGCGCCGCGCGCAACTTTGCCTTCAGCCAGGGCAGCGGGGATTACCTCATGTGGATGGACGCGGACGACGTGTTGAAGAGCGGCGATCTGCCCCGATTTCAGGATATGAAAAAGCGCCTCTGCCCGGGTATCGTGGGGGTCACCATGCCCTATCTGCTCAATCCCGACGAAAGCGGCCGGCCCAGGATGCGGTTTACCCGGGAACGCCTGGTGCGCAGGGACGCCAATCCCCGCTGGGTGGGCGCGGTGCATGAGGTGATCGACTACAAGGGCTATTCCCTCTACAGCGACTTGGCCATTTGCCACCTGCCGGTCAAGAGCGGCGTATCGGACCGCAACCTGCGCATTTATCAGCGGCTGTTGGACAGCGGCCACGCGTTTGACCCACGGGAGCACTATTACTACGCCCGGGAGCTGATGGAAAATGAGCTATATGAGCAGGCCATTGAGCAGTTCAACCAATTTCTCTGCCTCCAGGGAGGCTGGCTGGAAAACCGGGTTTGGTGCTGTCGGGATTTGGCCGCCTGCCTGCGTGCGACGGGGCGGCGGGAGGAGGCCTTGGGCGCGCTCATGCGGTCGTTGAGCCTGGATGTGCCACGGGCGGAAATACTGTGTGAAATTGCCCGGCACTGGATGGAGCTCGAAAATTGGCAGGCTGCGGAATTTTGGTATCGGTCGGCGCTGCTGTTGCGCCCCGGTTGCCATCCCGGCGGCTTCGAGCTGCCCGACTGCTATGATTTCCTGCCCTGTCTTCAGCTCTGCGTCATTTCCGACCGGCTGGGACGCAGGCAGGAGGCGCTATACTATCACAAAAAATGCCTGGAACTTCGGCCCGATCATCCCAGCGTGCGCTATAACGAGCGGTATTTTGTCTCGTCAGGGCTCAAAGAGCCGGAAAACCCCTCCATCTTGCCATATTCTTAAACCCATGCTAGAATGAATGCATGATTTGGGAAAGAAGGTCAATTTGTGAATATCCGTTTTGAACCGGTAACCGCCCTCAACCGCAACCGGGCGCTGGCGCTTTCGGTGAAGCCCAATCAAAAGGGCTTTATCGAAAGCGTGGCGCAATGCCTTTCCGAGGCGGATGAGCTCAAATGTTGGCGGCCGGTCCTGATCCTGAGCGATGGTCAGGACGTGGGCTTTGCCATGTACTGCCTATGGCGCGATCTGCCCGGCGAGCGGGTATGGCTGGATCGGTTGCTCATCGACGCACGATATCAACATCGCGGGCTGGGCCGGGCGGCTCTGGAAGGGCTCATCCACCGGCTGTATGCGGAATACGGAAACCGGGATATTTACCTGAGCGTCATGGCGGATAACCGGGCTGCCACTGCCCTCTATGAATCCTTTGGCTTTGCGTTGAACGGCGAGTTGGATATCCATGGCGAACTGGTTATGGTGAAGCGATTCACCATGGGCACAAAATAAGTCAAACAAGGACGGCTCGGAAAAACCAGTTAACAGCAACCGCCCGCCCCGGCCGTTGGCCGGGGCGGGCGGTTTTGGATGGATCAATAATTTTTAGCCTGAATCTGGAAATAAGCCTGGGGATGCGCGCAAACCGGACATACCTCGGGCGCCTGCTTGCCCACCACGATATGGCCGCAATTGGAGCACTGCCAGATCATATCGCCGTCCTTGGAGAACACCTTGCCCTTTTCCACATTCTCCAGCAGAGCCAGATAGCGCGCTTCGTGCTCCTTCTCAATCTTGCCCACCTCTTCGAACAGGTTGGCAATGTGATCAAAGCCTTCTTCCCGCGCTTCCTTGGCAAAGCCCGCGTACATATCGGTCCATTCATAGTTTTCTCCGGCAGCCGCGTCCTTCAAATTGGTGGCGGTATCCGCAACGCCGCCGTTGAGCAGCTTATACCAGATCTTGGCATGCTCCTTTTCATTGTTGGCCGTTTCCAGGAACAGTGCGGCGATCTGCTCATAGCCGTCCTTCTTGGCGCGAGAGGCAAAATAGGTATACTTGTTGCGCGCCTGGGATTCTCCGGCAAAGGCGGCCTGCAAATTGGCTTCGGTCTTGCTTCCCTTGAGTTCCTTCATGAAAAACGCCCTCCTTATCGCTTTTGTGGTTCCAGTTTTTCCTGGCTGCACCGGGCACAGATGCCCGAAACCGTCATCCCTTCCGTCCCAACGAGAAACCCCTGGCTCTGGGCTGCTGACTCTATCGCCGAGAGAAGCGCCGGGTCGTACACATCGATTAGCGCGCCGCATTGCTTGCAAACCATGTGCGCATGGGGCTCCAAGACCCCGTCAAAACAATCGCTGCGCCCACACCGCGCAATGCGCCTGAGTTCGCCTTCCTCGGCCATCTGCCGCAAATTCCGGTAGACAGTGGCCACCCCCACGCCGCTCAGGCGGCTGCTCACCCGCCGGTAGACCGCTTCAGCATCCGGATGATCCTTCGCCTCTTTCATGACCTCGCGAATGACTGCCCGCTGAAGCGTTGCCTTCATCCTCTTCCCTCCCGCTGGAAAAACATGATAACGATTCTCATAATCATTATACCCCATGGGCGGGCAAAGTCAATAGGCCATCAAAAATTTCATATGCTCATGGCCACCACGGGCGGATACGCTTCATTTTTACCCAACTCAATTTCGCTGGCGCTTAACTTTTTCCCGCCGGTAAGGGACAAAAA
>DVJW01000039.1 GCA_018716505.1 Candidatus Faecaligallichristensenella faecipullorum
AACTCATCGGATGCAAGGTTTTTATGCGCGAACTCTATCAGCTCTGCGCTCAAAGCGAAAACATTGTGGAAATTGTCTGGATGAAGGAAGCGCTCCATTTGACCCCCAGCAAGCTGCGCGCCGCCCTGCAGCGCACCATCGACCGAATCGAGGAGGAAGCCCAGGATCCGGACAACAATTCCTGCGACGCCATCCTGTTGGGCTATGGATTGTGTTCCATGGGCATCGTGGGGCTGCACACCCGCCATATCCCGCTGGTCATTCCCCGGGCCCACGACTGCATCACCCTGCTGTTGGGCGGGCGCAAGCGGTATCAGCAGCTGTTTGAAGCCCATTCGGGCGGGGTATACTGGTACTCCCCCGGTTGGATTGAGCAGTTTAAAACCCCGGGACGGGGCAGCAATGAAGAGGCCAAGTTCGCCGAATATGTGGAAAAATATGGCGAGGAAAACGCCGAATACCTGATGGAAGTGGAGCGGGGTTGGACCGAGCACTACGACTGCGCGGCTTTCATCAAGTGGCCCGGCTTTGATACCCAAAAATACGAGTTGGCCACCCAACAGGCCGCAGAAAAGAGCCATTTGCCCTATCAGGTGGTGGAGGGGGCGGATACCCTGCTGCGCCGCATGATCGAGGGCGACTGGAACGAGGATTTTCTGGTGCTTCAGCCCGGCCAGGTGGTGGAGGCCTCCAACGACGAAGGGGTCATCCGAGTTCGGGGTTAAATACCATCCCCCGCCCGTTTTTTCCGACGGACGGGGGATTTGCTTTACAGGGTGATATTGACGCCCTTAAGGCCCTGATGGCCCTCAATGCCGGCCTCGGGATGGGCAATCAGCCACTTGTTCACATGGGTGAGCAGTTTGTCCTCTCCCCGGCCCTGGGGCGCGGTTTTGAGAGGCTCATTGGTGCCCCGGGGCAAAATAACGCAGCAGCGGAAGCGTCCGCCCGTGCTCACCGGCGCGTAGTGCAGGGTGGTGGCGTACACCTCGATCAGGCTGCCCGCCGGAACCAGGAAGGCCTCCACCAAGGAGGTGTCATAGCTGAAATCCTTCAGATCGATATCCTGCTGGCGTCCAATGAGCAGAATCAGATCGGTGCAGGCCAAGTTCACCTCGCTGTCCCGATGGTACTCCAGGGCATTGAGCTTATGGTTTTCTCCATTGCAATAGCCCAGCTGAATGGGCATGCCGCCATACACGCTGTCCTGAAGCTGCTTGAAAATCGGGAGCTTTTCCAATTCCGGATCCGAGGGCACATAGACCACCTCGCCGGGCGCGGGGGTGCCCTCCATGGCCTTGAGCAGTTCGCTGGTATCCAGGCCTTCGATCACCTTTCCATAGGTGGAAAACGCCTTGTCGCCAATGGATTGAATTTTCATCTGTCTTATCCTCACTTCTCAAGTTACAGATTTTTTTCGGCCAAACGCGTGGTGCGCGCGGCCAATTCAGAGATTTTAACCTTTCCGAAGCCATCCACCCCGCTGATCAGGGTATCGTTCAGGGGCTCCGTCCAAGCCTTGGGCAGCGCCTTTGCCCCCAGGATCATGCCCAGCACCGATCCCGCGCTGGCCGCGTTGCAATCGGTGTCAAAACCGGCCTGCAGGGCAATGGCCAGCGTCATGCCCAGATCCTTTTCGCCAAACAGCAGCGCGGCGGCCACGATCATGGCGTTGGATATGGTGTGGCACCAGTCGTGCCCATTGGCCTCGTCATACCGGGCATGGATTTCCTCCAGCGCCTTTTCCCAGGTAAAGCCCTGCTTTTTCCAATCCATGACCACCAGAATCGCCTCATGCAGCCGCGACTTTGTGGGGATCTCGCCCAGGCCGATTTGAAGGATCCGCTCCACATCGCTTTCCACCGCCGCGGCCGACAGCATGGCGGCCATCCACATTTCCCCATAAATCCCGTTCTTCACATGGCTCATGGAGGCGTCGCGCCAGGCCAATTCGGCGCCCAGCGCGGGCTTTCCGGGGGTCACATAGCCAAACAGGTCGGCGCGAATCTGGGCACCAATCCATTCCCGATACGGGTTGGCAAAGCTGGCCGACAGGGGCGGGTACTTGGCCATCACCAAATTTCGATAGGCCACCCGTTCCGCGGTGCAAACATGCAGATAGGGCAGGTTCATCAGCCAACATTCGGCCGCGTCCTCCGGCGTAAAGTCCATGCCGTAATTTTCCAGCAGCTTGAGGGCGATGACCGTGTAGTTGGTATCGTCATCCTCGGGCATCCAATGGACGTGATTAATCCAGTTGATATGCGCGCTGCCGTAGACCTGGCCTCCGTCCTTTACCCCGTACCTTTCGCGGATCTCCGGGGCAATGTCCGAGGAGATATAGCCCTTGGCCGGATAATTTCCGGTATCCTTGAGCAGGCCGTTGATGCGCGCGCTGCGCCAACCCTCCACCGGCTGTCCCAACAGACAGCCCGCGCATCGGGCCAGCCAGGCGCCATAGATCTTATCTTCCAATACTCCGGCGTTCACCTTCAGAGGGCCGGTATGAGCCGCTTCCCTTTGTATGCCCTCCAAATCCGAGGGTTCCCGATAAGGATAATCCGGGCGGATATCCAGGGCCTGTACGGCCTGATACGCCCGCTCGGCCAGTTCCTCCCGCTCGGCCCCCTCGGCCGAAAGCGCGGCCTGTATAAGCGCCTTTTCCTTGCCGGTCAGGTTTCGTCCTTCCTGCTCGGCCTGCGTCCATTCAAATTCCAATCCATCCGATGGTTTGATCCAACTCTGTTTAGACAGCATAGCGCCGCCCTCCTCGAAATTTCGCGCAACCCGGTCTTGCGCCCAAATTAACCTTTGCTTATCATTATAAGGCAAAGCCGCCCGGAGCACAACGGCTCGGGCGGCCTAATTTAAAAATTCTTTAATAAAAAAGCTTGATATCATTTATTGATCCAGCGGCTGGGTGTAACCGGCAAGGCCGGGATCGCGGCCCACCTTCACATTGTCGTTTGCCCGATCCTGAAGCGGCTTCACCGGGTGCGGCGAGACCTCAAAGCGATAATCCCCGCCATTCTTCCGGATATACTCATGGATAACCCGATGGCTGGGCACCGCCGCGTCGGTGGGATTGACCGCATTCTGATAGCGGAAGAACTCGGCGTCCTTGGGCATCCGGGCCACCGGAACATATTCCTCCCGATGGGCGGTCATGTTGGCGGTGAGCAGCTGTTTGCGCACATAATCGATATTGCTGCCCAGGTGCAAAAGCGCCGGGAACTCGCCATCCGGAATGACCTGCTGGGCCTCCTTGCCCTCATACCGCTTGAGCAGTTCGGCCGCCCGGTGCAGATGGGTTACCTCCATATCGAAGTTTTCCTCCCAAATGCCCTTGACATAGGAATCGGTCTCGTCCATATAGCAGGAGTAATACAGATAGCATTCGGTATACTCGTGCATGAGCAGCTCTTCCAGCCAGGTGGCGCAGGGATCTTTCAGGCTCTCATACTGGCTCACATGCTGCTCTTCAATCATGCCGATTTCCTGATACAGCTGGCGGCCCAGGTCGTTTTCATAGAATCCGGTCACATTCATATAGTAGTTCATGGTCTGCTGCTCGGCCGCGGTGATGATGTTCACGTTGAGCTTGGTCAGCAGGCTGGCATCCTTTCCAATCGGGAAGCGCACGTCGTCGAAGGGGTGGCGATGTTCGGAGATGGTGGGACGTCCCGGCATGAGTTCGGTATATTTGCCCACCAGGTGTTCGGCGTAAACGCCTTTATCCATTTCCAACAAGTCGCTGTAGCGGTAGAGGTGATCAAAATCTTCCAGGAGCGCAAAATTCAGCGCCTTGACCACCCCGGGATCGGTCTCCCGCGAGGCCAGTGCCGCGGTCAAATCCACCGCCACCTGTTCATATCCAATGGTGGTTTCCAATATGCTCTCTCCGATGGGTTTCAAATTGGCAATTTTGCGCTGTTGCTGCTGTTCAACGCGCCGGTTAAGGGCGATTTGCCGCCTCAATTCGTTGTCATTGCAATGGCGTGAAAACTGATGGGAAAACCAGTTGGCCTCGAACTCGGTGCCATTCATTAGGATAATGCGGGTTTTGGTGTAGGGATCCACGGTGTGCGGATCATAGGTCTTGGGATACAGCCGGTTCCAATCCTGAAGAAAGGAGTCAATTTTTTTAGGACGCTGTTCAAACGGATTCAATCGTTCATTTCCCCTTTGCTTTATTTCGCCAAAAGGCGCTATCGCTATTATATCCGCCGGAAGCATCCTCTATACTTTTTCGCGCTCAGATATTCATCGGCACCGCATACGTAGAAAAGCGCACATTTTGCTCCAGATCAAAATTGTCAATGGCCTTCATAAGTCCGATGCAGCCCACCTGAAACAGGTCGTCCACGCTCTCTCCCCGGTTGTTGAACCGCTGAATCACGCTGAGCACCAGGCGAAGATTGCCCTGGATCAACTCCTGTCTGGCCTCTTGATCCCCCGCATGCACCTTGGGCAACAATTCCCGCATCCGGTCGTTTTTCAATACCGGAAGGGCGGAGGTATCCACCCCGCAAATTTCCACTTTATTAAGCGCCATGCCTAGCCACCTCCAATAAAATTTGCCAAAGCGCGCCGGTTTCCGCTGGCAGACGGACAACCGGCGCGCTTACCTTATCTTTGCCTTTCCCATAAGCTGCTATTCAAATTCAACCCCAATTCAGGCCATCTTGCTCAAATCCTCATGAAGCTGTTTAATGATGCGCTTTTCCAGCCGCGAAATATACGACTGAGAGATGCCCATCATATCCGCGACCTCCTTCTGGGTGCGCTCCTGGCCGCCGCCCAGGCCATATCGCAGGCCCACAATGCTTTTCTCTCGCTTGTTGAGCTTTTGAATGGCGCTGTACAAGAGCTGCTTTTCCACATCCGCGTCCAGTTCCCTGGAAACCAGATCGGGATCGGTGCCCAGGATATCGGAGAGCAAAAGTTCGTTTCCATCCCAATCGGTGTTGAGGGGCTCATCGAAGGATACCTCAAACTTCAACCGGGAGGTGCGCCGGAGCACCATCAAAATCTCATTTTCAATACAGCGCGAGGCATAGGTGGCCAGCTTGATCTTTTTTTCCGGATCAAAGGAATTCACCGCCTTAATCAGGCCGATGGCTCCGATGGAAATCAAATCCTCTATGCCGATTCCGGTGTTTTCGAACTTGCGCGCGATATACACCACCAGGCGCAGATTGTGCTCGATGAGCGCATTGCGTACCCCCTGCGGATTGTCCTGCATATGCTCCAGCAGCTCCTGTTCCTGTTCCTTGGTCAGCGGCGCGGGCAACGTATCGCTTCCACCGATATAGCAAATTGCGCTCTGGCCCATGCCCGCCATCAGCCCCAGTACCGCCCTGCGCATGCTGTGCGCCATTGGATTCATCATCTTACCGATTGCCCCTTTCCAATTGATAATTCCTCTCTCGTAGAAGGCTGTACCCTGCCAATGACCGGCGGCGCCAGCGCTGTAACTTTTCCCGGCATCTGTCCCGGATACACCGCCACCCAAACATCGGGCGCGCGCATCCATGCATCGCCGTAAGAGGCCATGAGCCGCTCCGGCTTGAAACACAAAAGTTTCCCCCTGGCGCCCAGCGCGCCATAGCCCACCATCCGAAACCCCATGGGCAATTTGCTTTCATACTCCTTGGCATCGAAGTCAGGCGGCAAAACCTGGTGAATGGAGCTTTGCTCGGCAATCACCACGGGCAACCCGCTGAGCGGTTCGTGAAGTTGATTTCCGGTATCGATCAGCGCGTTGAGATGGCATCTGCCGTATTTTGTCGAAAGAATGAGCTCAACTTCCCAGCGCTCCAACCTGCGCGCCCGTCCACGGCTGGCCGCCAAAAACATCATGCCGCCGACGAGCGCCCCCAGGATCAAAGCCGGGACCAGACTTTGGGTCATTCCGTATACCCCCTGCACCACGCCGCCCAGAAAGGCGGTGCAGCCGATGTTCAGGGCCGCCGCACCCAAAGCCTGTTTTGCGTTCTCCGCGCCCACCGCGATAATGCCCAACAAAGCGCCCAGGCCCAGCCTCATGGGCCAGGCCCGAAGTTGATGAAAGGGTTCGTACAGCATGGCCACCGCATACAGCGTCCCAAATCCCGCCGCAAAGAGCAACTGTGTCCAGCTAATATGCCCTTTTACCCGCGCGCAAAGCGCCAACACCACCAGATTCATGCCCAAATTCAGCAGTACATAGCTTTCCAGGTTCAAGCTCATCGAAAGCCCCCTGCGAAGCCATTTGCAGCCGCGCCGCCGGCGCCGGGCGCTCTGCCTCCTTTTCAGTGCATGCGGCAAAGGGCTGCGCTAAAACGCAAATCGCTTTAATCTGACTCCATTATATGCTCAGGCTTGTTCTTCGCCTGTTGAATTGTGGCGCGAAAAAAGACGCATGTTCGACATTTCTGTCCAACATGCGCCGTGATTTTCCGATTTTATCCTGTCCGCTCAACGGTCTATCGTCCGAAAACGCCCATAAATCGGAAACATCCATCTTCAGTATGGGCAGACGGCCACCCATTTATTCGGTCGCAAAACAAGCTCCTTGTCGAAAATTTTTTCAATCAAAAAAAAACGCCTTAAGCGTAACGCTTAAGGCGTTTTTTTTGATTTTCCAAAGCTTACTTCCTGCGGCGCAGGAAAGCCGGCACATCCGGAGTGAAGCCCCTTCTCTGATTGGGCTCGTCCTCCGGGAATCCATTATCCTGATAGACCCGCTCTTCCCTGCGCGCGGGCTCATAATCCCGATCGTAGTCATCATAGCGATCGGAACGCAGCGGACGCTCATCACGGCTCAGCGGACGGCGGTCCATGGACCGGCGGTCATTCAAAAACGACGGCACCTCCGGCTCATTGGCCAGACTGGACGCCACATTAGAGGCGCTGGAGGCACTGGAAGCGCTGGGTTCCGCCTGCTGAGGAGCGGGCTCCGGCTCATTCACAATGGCATCCACCGTGCGCTCCACCGAGCTCTTGCGGCCGGGCATGGCCTTGGGCGGGAAGGGACTCTTTTCAAAGCCGGTGGCAATGACCGTGATATGCACCTCGTCATCCAGAGACTCGTCAATGCCCGCACCAAAGATGATGTTGGCCTCGGGATCCGCGGCCTGGGTGATCAACTGCGCGGCTTCATTGATATCCAGGATGCTCATATCCGGGCCGCCGGTGATGTTGATGAGCACCGCGCGCGCACCGTCGATGGAGGTCTCCAGCATGGGGCTGGAGATCGCCTGCTTGGCCGCATCCACCATACGGCTCTCGCCCTTGCCGATACCAATGCCCATATGGGCCAATCCACGGGATTCCATGACCGTGCGCACATCCGCGAAGTCCAGGTTGACCAGCGCGGGCACCGCGATCAGATCGGAAATGCCCTGAATGCCCTGACGCAATGTATCGTCGGCAATGCGGAAAGCCTCGGTCATGGTGGTGCCCTTGGTTACCACCTGAAGCAGGCGGTCGTTGGGTACAACCACCAAGGTATCCACCCTGGATTTAAGCTGCTCAATGCCGCTTTCGGCGTTCTTCATGCGCTGACGCCCTTCGAACAGGAAGGGCTTGGACACCACGCCAATGGTCAGGGCGCCATTCTCCCGGGCGATCTCGGCAATAACCGGCGCCGCGCCGGTGCCGGTGCCGCCGCCCATGCCGCAGGTTACAAACACCAGATCCGCGCCCTTGATGGTCTGAAGAATTTCTTCACGGCTTTCTTCGGCTGCGCGCTGGCCGATCTCCGGATTCGCACCCGCGCCCAATCCTTTGGTGAGTTTTTCACCGATCTGAATCTTATTGGCCGCCTTGGATAGGGCAAGCGCCTGCTTATCCGTATTTATGGCGATAAAATCCACGCCTTTAAGGCCGGAATCCACCATGCGATTGACCGCATTGGTGCCGGCTCCGCCTACGCCGATAACCTTTATCGCAGCGAAATTGCTGTTTTCTTCCTCGAATTCAAGCA
>DVJW01000040.1 GCA_018716505.1 Candidatus Faecaligallichristensenella faecipullorum
ATGCCCACGTTGGCCAGCCACTTCTTGTTGATGAAGGTGCGGGAGAAGCGGTCGGTCTCGTCCAGGGCGATCTTCGGGATGGCGTAGATGCCGCCGTCCGCCGCGGTCATATAGGCCTCGGCCGCAGGGTACTGCTCCAGATATTTGTTCATGTTGGGGGTCATATCCCGGTACTCGTTGAAGTTGACCAGGTAGCCCTCGGCGCCCCACTCGTTGGCGTCCAGCATGTTCATGCCCGCGTTGCCCACGATATCGGTGAGCTCGTCGGAGGCGATCATCAGGGTCAGCTGGGTCTGCCAGTCCTCAGCGTTGTAGAAATTGCAGGAGATGTTGATGCCCAGTTCATTCTTGAAGTTCTCGATCATGACCACCTTGGTCCAGTCTTCCAAACCGGAAGGCAGGGGTCCGGACAGCGTCACATCCACGACTTCGTTGCAGATGGGGTAGCCCTCGGTGTTGTAATAGCTCCCCTCTTCGGCGCCGGCCACGGCCGCGAAGCTCAGCAGCATCGCGCAGGCCAGAACCAGAGCCACCAGGTTCTTGTGCTTTCTCATGGAATAGGCCTCCTTTTTATTTATCTTAAAGCCTTTCGGCCATAAGATTCCCTTTTCGAAAAAACGGCAAACCATTTTTTTCCCAATCCTGTTTTATCCCTTGACCGCGCCGATCATGACGCCCTTTTCGAAGTACTTCTGCAGGAAGGGGTAGATAATCAGCATGGGCGCGGTGGATACCACGATCACGCAGTACTTGATCATGTTGGCGGTCTCGGCCTGCTTGATGAAGGCCATCATCTGCTCGGCGGAGAAGGACTGGCCGCTGTTCATGGCCTGCTGGGCGAAGGACGACTGAACCAGGATCTCGCGCAGGAACAGCTGCAGCGGGAACTTGGTGCGGTCCTTGAGGTAGATCATCTCGGTGAAGTAGCTGTTCCAGCGGCCCACGCCGTAGTACAGGGCCAGCACCACGGTTATGGCCGAGGACAGGGGCAGCACGATCTTCAGGAAGATCTGGAAGTCGTTGCACCCGTCGATGCGGGCGGCCTCCTGAAGCTCCCAGGGGATGGTGGTGGAGAAGAAGGTGCGGGCCACGATCAGGTTATAGACCGAAATCGCGCCGTTGATGATGATAAACCCGCGGGTATCCAGCAGCCCCAGGCTGCGCACGTTCAGATAGCCCGCGATCATGCCGCCGTTGACGTACATGGTGACCATGAAGATGCCCATCAGGAAGCCCCGGCCCTTCATATCCTTTCTGGACAGGGCGAAGGCGCAGGGCAGGGTCACCGCCAGGTTGAGGATCGTGCCAAGCAGGGTGTAGACAATGGTGTTCAGATAGCCCGACCAGATTTCGCTGTACTGCAGGATGTACTCATAGCCGTCCGTCCTCACGCCCACGGGCCAGAGCAGCATCTGGCCGGTGGCCACCAGATTGGGGTCGGAGAACGAGGCCGAGATCACGAAGACCATCGGATACAGCATCACGATCATCAGGATGGACAGCAGCGCGTATACCACCACCATGAACACCTTGTCGCCGGTGGTCATGCGCGCGCCCAGTTTTTCTTTTTTATGTACTGCCGGATTATTGGTCATGGATGACGCCTCCTTACATTAGAACAGGCTGGTATGGGTCAGCTTCCGGGAAATTCCGTTCGCCAACAGCAGGATGGTGGTGTTGATAACCGAGTTGAACACGTCCACCGCCGCGGAGAAGGAGAAGTCCGCCTGCTGCAAACCAACCTTGTACACATACGTTGAGATCACTTCGGAGGCGCTCAGGTTGGTGGAATTCTGCAAAAGGTAAACCTTTTCATAGCCCACGCTCAGCAGCGAGCCGAACTGCAGCACCAACAGCACCATGATGGTGGGCACCAGCACCGGCAGGTTGATGTACCAGATCTTCTGCAGCCGGTTGGCGCCGTCGATGTCCGCGGCTTCGATGAGCGACTTGTCCACGCTGGACAGAGCGGCAAAGTAGATAATCGAGCCCCAGCCCATTTCCTGCCAGACGCCGCTCAGCACATAGACCCATTTAAAGTCGGCCGCGATGCCCAGGAAGTTGATGGATTCCACCCCAATCTTGCCCAGCAGGATGTTGATGATGCCGTGGGTGGGGTTGGTGAAGATGACCAGCATGCCGCACAGAACCACGATGGAGATAAAGTGGGGCGCGTAGGAGATGGTCTGGAAGGTCTTGCGGAAGCGCCCGTTGCCCACCTCGTTGAGCAGAAGCGCCAAAATGATCGGGATCGGGAAGCCCACGATCAGGTTCAGCAGGCTCAGGGTCAGGGTGTTCTTGATGATGATCGGGAACCAGTATGAGCTGAACAGCCGGGTAAAGTTCTCGAAGCCGATCCAGGGGCTTCCGGTGATGCCCTTGCGCATGCTGAAGTCCTTGAAGGCAATGATGATGCCATACATGGGCTTGTAGTGGAACATGATGATATAAACCAACGCGGGCAACACCATGACATAAAGCTGCCACGAGGTCAATATGCTCTTGCCCAATTTCCTTTTTGGTGCGGATTTGCTCAAACCGCCGGTCGTCGTCCTTTGCATCCTTTCATCACCTGTCTTGCATGGATTGAGAAACTAGGTGTATTAAGGGCCTGTTTCGTATAGATTATTATATAGCACCTTTCAAGTAACGTCAATGATAATTTTAACCTTTCTAATCTTTTTCTTGTTTTCGTCACAGTTTTGTCCATCATTTCTGACCGATTTGCTGGCTTTAATTGTTTTTATCTGGGATTCCGGCCTGCTTTCTTGTGAAAATCTCATGACCCCTTTCACCCATACCTCCTCGCCCGTTCAAAACCGGGTGATTTTCATAAAGCCGAAAGAATTTATATCGAAAACAGCAAAGTTTCGTTAAGTAAACCAGGCAAAAAAAGGGCGTGCCCCGGCATCATCCCATCTGTGGATGCTTGCCTGGCACGTCCTGAGTTATATGAAAATGTATTATTTCGTTATCTCCCCATTCAGATCCCAAAGATCCTGCCAATGGGTGGCCCCGGGCCACAGGAACACCTGGCCCTTGATCAGCCGGCAGTTTTTGTCCGCGGCCCTGAGCGTTTCCATTTCCTCGTCCGTGAGCGGGTCTTCGGTGACGCACTTCAAGTTGCTCACATACTGGGGTTCCTTGACCGAGAAGGGGATCGGAATCTGGCCGCGCTGCGCCGCCCATTTCAGGCAGATGATGGCCGGATGCACCCCGTGGGCCCGGGCGATTTCCACGACTTCGGGCATTTCGGTGGCGGCCACGTCCTCAGGGGTGCGGTCGCGCTCCGGGCGGCTGGGCGAGCCGATGGGGCAGAAGCCCACGGGCACGATGCGGTTTGCCTCGCAATAGTCAAAGAGCTCGGGCTGCTGGAAGGCCGGATGCAGCTCCATCTCGATGAGGGCGGGCTTGATCTTGACCAGGGGCAGCACGGCCTTCAGCTTGGGAATGGTCATGTTGCTCATGCCCAGATAGCGGGTAAGGCCCATCTCATACAGCCGCTCCATCTGCCGCCAGGTTAACATGAATTCCTCCACGCTGAAGGGCTTTGAATCGGGGTTGCGGCTGTCGCTGCCGCAGCCCGGGGCATGATAGTTGGGGAAGGGCCAATGCACAAAGTAGGCGTCCACATAGTCCAGGCGCAGGTCCTTCAAGGTCTTGGCCATGCTCAGCAGCACGTCGCCCTTTCCGTGCATGTCGTTCCACACCTTGGAGGTAACAAACAGCTCCTCCCGCTTAACCACGCCCTCCTCAAAGGCCCGTGCAAACACCTTCCCGATCTGATCCTCGTTGCCGTATACACTGGCGCAGTCAAAGAGCCGGTAGCCGCACCGGATGGCCCCGGCCACGGCCGAAGAAACCTGGTCCGGGGTAAACCGGTCGGATCCAAAGGTGCCCATGCCGATACAGGGGATCTTTTCCCCGGTGAACAGCGTCCTCTGGGGGACGGTTTTGGGATCGATAAAGGCCATTGCGCATTCCTCCTTAATTTCTATTCCGCCGTGCAGTCCAGCAGGATCTTGCCCTGCACCGCGCCCGGGGTTTTATAGAGCTTAAAGGCCTCCCAGGCCTGGGAAAGGGGGAAGGTTTTAAAGATCAGCCCGGGGGCGTATTTCAGCTGGCCGGTGGCGAAATAATGGGCCACCAGCGGCCATTCGCGGCCCGGGAACGGGGCGGAGTAGCTCATCCAGGAGCCGGTCAGCAAAAATTCCTTGCGGTTCATGTTCTCCCACATGCGCGGGGTAAAGCTCAAATCCGCGTGGGGGGTGCCGATGAAGCACACATGGGCCTTGTTGGCGGCCAACTCAAAGGCCATGCGCATGGTGGGCACCGCGCCCGCGGTCTCAAACACATAGTCAAAGCCCTTGGAGCCGGTCAGGGCCATGGCCCTTTCCATGAAGTCCGCCGCCCGGGTGTTGACGGTCTCGTCCGCGCCCAGGGCCCGGGCCAGGTTCAGCCGCTCGTCCTCCAGGTCGAACACCACCACGGTTTTCGCCCCGAAGATGCGGGCGAACTGGGCGGTAAACAGGCCGATGGTGCCGCCGCCCAGCACGGCCACCGTGCCGCCGCCGGCAAACTGATTGCAAAACACCCCGTGCAGGGCCACGGTGGCCGGCTCAAACAGCGCGCCCTGCTCATAGGACAGCGCCGGGTCAAAGGGGATGGCGTTGATTTCGGGCAGAACCACATATTCGGCGAAGCTGCCCTGCTGGCGGGAGCCGATGAAGCTGTAGTGCTTGCACAGGGAAAAATTGCCCTTTTGGCAGTCGCCGCACTGCATGCAGGGCAGAAGCGGGGCGCCCGACACCTTGTCCCCCACCTGGATTTTGGTTACCTCCCGGCCCACTTCCACCACGTCGCCGGATAACTCGTGGCCCAGCACGATGGGGTAGCCATGGGCCCCGTTATGCAGCACCCGGGGCACGTCCGAGCCGCAGATGCCGGTCATGCGCACCCGAACCAGCACCTCGCCCGGGCCGGGTTTGGGGGTGGGGTATTCCTCATAGCGCAGGTCTTCGTTGGCGTGTAAAACTGCTGCTTTCATGATGGTTACTTCCTTTCGATGTTCTCTTGACGAGGAATTTTGGATGTTTTCCTTTCTAAAGGGAAGCGAAATTCCCCTGGCGGGGAGCGGTTTTTATGGAGGGGCCAGGGGGAACCTTCCGTAATGGTTCCCCCCTAGGCCCC
>DVJW01000041.1 GCA_018716505.1 Candidatus Faecaligallichristensenella faecipullorum
GCCGCTCCGACGGCGCGGCGTCAAAATCTTCGATTTTGCCGTCCGCGGTCGGCGAAGCCGACTTGGAAGCCCAAAGGGCTTCCAACCTTGCTGCGTACACGCCGCCGCTGCGGATTAAATATGAAGGGGCCCCGGCCCCTTCATGCATCCCCCAAGGAAATAATTAAGGTTTTTTGACACCCAGAGCCATGGGGCTGCCGTACAATATGCGGCAGCCCCATGATATTGCGTTATTTCAAGATTTCGTCCATGGCACGTCCATCGCAAGGGCCGTAATCGATGCCCAGGATTCGGGCAAAGGTGGGCGCTTCATCCACCAATGGCCGGCGCTCCAAGATCACGTTCGGCCGGATGGCCGGGCCCATGGCCCAAAAGATGGGTTGGGGTCCCTTATCGGGCAAATGGCCATGGGTGGCGCGGCCCAGGCGGTAATTGGAATTATCCAGCGAGGTCACAATGGGGCGCATCCATCCGTTGCCCAGGGAGGTAAAGCCGTCGGACTCCACCATAAAGCTGAAATCCCCGGCCACATGTTCGGCTTCCAGCACTTCCTGGGCGGTAAAGACCTTGCTGATTCCGTAGATGCCCTCATCCACCCAGCGCATGAGCAGCCGGTGAACCCGGTTGCGCAGGGCCAGGTCTTCCGGATGTTTCAGGTAAATTTGAGCCGACAGGGCGGCCGAATGGCTCCATACCTGATAGTCGGTCACGTTTCCGGCCTCGTCGGTCTGAATCAGCCCTTCGTCCCGGAAGAATACGTTTAAGTTTACCACCCGGCGGATGTCCAACTGGCCATGGTCGCTGAGCAGGATGAAGTTGGTCTGTTCAAACACCCCGGCGTCCTTGGTGGCCTGAATCAGCTGACCCAACCATTGGTCGGTTTCGCGCACCCCTTGGGCCACTTTTTCAGTAAACAGGCCGGTTTCGTGGCGATAGGCGTCCACGTTGGCCGGATGAATCATCAAAAGATCGGGCTGATAATTGCGGATGATTTCACAGGCGCAGTCCACCACCAACTGGTCGGTGACCGGGTGTTTGCGAATGGTGACGCCCTCCAGCAGCGGATCCACAATTTTTTCCAGCAACTCCTCCGAGGTGCCCGCCCGCAAAAAGGCCTCGTGGGCGCTCTCCTCCGGACTTTGGGGCCAATATTCGTCCACCAGATAGTCGATATCCGGATGGTTTCCGGTTACCGGCCAAAAGACCGCGGCCGTGGTCAGCCCCGCGCGCTTGGCGGCGGAAAAGATGTCGCCGCCCTTTACCGCATCGTGAAACCAGTTCCAGGGCGAGGCGGTCCGGCCGGGACAAAGCACCTCGTTGTTTACAATCCCATGATGGCAGGGATACAGACCGCTGGCAATGGTGGCATGGGCCGGATAGGTTACCGAGGGATAGATGCTGCGCACCCGGTTGACCCCCGAGGCGTTGGCGAAATACCGACTGAAGTTGGGAAGCGTGCGCATGAGTTCCATATCTTCGAACACCATGGCGTCCGCGGAAAAGACCACCAGTTTTTGCCTGTTTTCCATTGTAATGTCCTCCTTGCGGCTTGAATCCACCGCTTGGTTTTTCGTGTTTTTTACATTACAACCATTATACCGCATGGGAGGGGAGTTGGCGTATAAATTTTGAAAGATCTAATCAAAATTTTTTGATGGTGGCAATGGCTTGGACGGAAAAAGAAAAAGCGGCACATCCCGCAGAGGATGTGCCGACAAAAGTTGGATCTACTTTCTTGCCTGGTTTGCGTGCTTTTCTTTCAGCGCCTCATCCATGGCCTTGGCGGCCGCTTTGCCCGCGCCCATGGCCAGGATGACCGTGGCCGCGCCGGTGACCGCGTCGCCGCCCGCGTACACAAAATCGCGGGAGGTCAAACCGTTTTCCCCCTGGGTGACGATGCAACCGTGACGGTTGGTTTCAAGCCCCTTGGTGGTGTTGCGGATCAGCGGGTTGGGCGAGGTGCCGATGGCCATGATGACGGTGTCCACATCCAAGGTAAACTCGGAGCCGGGCTTTTCGATGGGACGGCGGCGGCCCGAAGCGTCGGGTTCGCCCAGTTCCATCTCAATGCACCTCATGCCCTGGACGGTCTTGTGTTCGTCGCCCAGGATCTCCACCGGATTGTTCAGAACTTTGAAGACGATGCCCTCTTCCATGGCGTGCTCGACCTCTTCCTTTCGGGCGGGCATCTCGTCCAAAGAGCGGCGGTACACGATATATACGTTTTCCGCCCCCAGGCGCTTGGCACAACGGGCCGCGTCCATGGCCACGTTTCCGCCGCCCACCACGGCCACATTCCGGCTGTGGCGGATGGGGGTGGGGCTGTCCTCGCGATAGGCTTTCATCAGGTTGACCCGGGTCAGGAACTCGTTGGCCGAATAGACGCCCTTGAGGTTTTCGCCCGGGATGTTCATAAACCGGGGCAGGCCCGCGCCGGTGCCGATGAACACGGCCTCAAAGCCCATTTCAAACAGCTCGTCGATGGACAGCACCTTGCCGATGACCATATTGGTGGAAATGGTCACGCCCATGGCCTTCAGGTTGTCGATTTCCTTCTGCACGATCTCCTTGGGCAGGCGGAACTGGGGAATGCCGTATACCAGAACGCCGCCCGCCGTATGCAGCGCCTCAAATACCGTCACCTCATAGCCGGCCTTGGCCAGATCGCCGGCACAGGTCAGCCCCGAGGGGCCCGCGCCTATGATGGCCACCTTGATGCCGTTGGAGGCGGGCTTTTCGGGGGCGGAAGCGGAATGGGCGTTGTGCCAATCGGCCACGAAGCGCTCCAAACGTCCGATGGCCACGGGCTCGCCCTTGATGCCGCGCACGCACTTGGCCTCGCACTGGGTCTCCTGGGGACATACCCGGCCGCACACCGCGGGCAGCGAGGAGGATTTGTGCAGCACCTGATAGGCGCCCTCAAAATCCCGCTCGCGGATTTTCGCGATAAAGGCCGGAATATCGATGGCCACCGGGCAGCCGGATACGCAGGGCTTATGTTTGCAGTTCAGACAGCGGCCCGCCTCGTCCACCGCCTGCTCTTCGGTATAGCCCAGGGCCACTTCGTCAAAATTATTGCGCCGCACCTCGGGATCCTGGGTGGGCATGGGATTTTTTTGTAAAGACATATTGGCCATTTTTAACGTACCCCCTTGAACAGATTGCAGCTTTCCTCGTAGGCGTGGCGCTCGAAATCCCGGTACATGGAGCCGCGCTCCATGGCCTCGTCGAAATCCACCAGATGGCCGTCGAAGTCCGGGCCGTCCACGCAGGCAAACTTGGTTTCTCCACCCACGCTCAGCCGGCAGCCGCCGCACATGCCGGTGCCGTCAATCATGATGGGGTTCATGCTCACCACGGTCTTGATGCCGTATTCCTTGGTGAGCTGGCAGACGAATTTCATCATGATGAGCGGCCCGATGGCAATGACCTCGTCGTATTTTTCGCCGCTCTCGATCAGGGATTTGAGGGCCACGGTGACCACGCCCTTCTCCCCATAGGAGCCGTCGTCGGTCATGACCTTCATTACATGGCTGACCGCCTTGAATTCGTCTTCCAAAATGACCAAATCCTTATTGCGGAAGCCCACGATGGAATGCACCTCGGCTCCCAGCTGATGAAGCTTTTTGGCCACCGGATAGGCGATGGCGCAGCCCACGCCGCCGCCCACCACGGCCACCTTTTTGAGCCCGTCCAGGTGGCTGGCCGTGCCCAATGGGCCCACGAAGTCATGAATGGAATCGCCCTCGTTTAATAGGTTTAAGCGATAAGTGGTGGCGCCCACGATTTGAAAAATAATGGTAACGGTGCCCTTTTCCCGATCAAAATCGGCCACTGTGAGTGGGATGCGTTCGCCGTTTTCATCCACCCGCAGGATAATGAATTGGCCAGGTTCGGCCTTGGCGGCCACAAAGGGCGCATAAACCTCCATCCGGGTTACGGTGGGGTTGAGGGACTCTTTTTTCAGAATTTGATACATGGTTCGTCTACCTTTCCGGAAACGATTCCGCCGGATTTTCAGGCGCTGGCTTGAACGCCGCATAAAAAACGGCGGTGATTCCATCTACATATTATACACGAATCGGACGCGAAATAAAAGCTGGGAATAGGTGAGAGACCTAAGATTGACAAAATATTAGCCTGAGCGCAACATGAACCCGGGGTTGCCTGACAAAATGCTGAAAATTTGTTGTGTTGGCCGCAAAGTGTAAGTTATAATGGTAGGAAAGAATTGCGCGCACGGGAGGCGAAAAAAGTGAACACAAGCTATCTGCGCTATGTGGTGGAGGTGGACAAGGCGCGCTCCATAAGCAAGGCCGCTCAAAACCTTTATATGGGGCAGCCCAATTTGAGCAAGGCCATAAAGGAGTTGGAGGCCGATATCGGCATTACGATTTTCAGACGCACCCCTAAAGGCGTGGAGCCCACCCCCAGGGGCATGGAGTTTTTGAGCTATGCCCGCACCATATTGGCCCAGTTGGATGAATTGGAATCCCTCTATAAGCAGCCGGTGAGCGAATCGGTGAGCCTTCGGGTGGCCGCGCCCCGCGCCACCTACTGCGCGGTGGCTTTTGCGGATTTTATCAGCCAGTATGCCCGCAGCGAACACATTGATGTGCATTTTCGGGAAACCCATGCGGACCAGGCCATCAAGTTGGCCCAGATGGGCCAGGTGGATTTTGCCATTGTCCGGTATCAGCAGACGGCCGAAGGTTATTTTGAAAGCCTTTTTTCCGAAAAACGATTGGTGAAGCGCGAGCTTTGGTCTTTTCATATGTCGCTGATGATGGCCTCGGATCATCCGCTGGCCCGCATGGATGAGGTGCCTTATCATATGCTGGCCGGATACACCGAGTTGGTTCATGGGGATTATCAGACCCCGCCCATATCCTTTTCACAGATTCAGCGGGAAGCCCATCTGCCCAGTTCCATGAAGCGGGTCTATGTGTATGACCGGGGCAGTCAATACGATCTGCTAAAGCGCATGGAGGGCAGCTATATGTGGGTTTCCCCGGTGCCACAGACCGTGCTCAGACAGCATAACCTGGTGCTCAAGCCCTGTCCCCTGGCTGGTGTGGTACATAAAGACGTGCTGATTTATCCGGAGGGCAAGGCGCCCAATGGATTGGCCCAGCGGTATATTGACCTGTTGATGGACAGAATTCAAGGGAATTAAAAGAAAAGCCTGAGAAATGATCAAATGCCCTTGCGCTGGAGGAAAGCAGCGGTTACAATATAGGGGTTAGAAGAATCAAACGGTGCGGGGGATTGCGTGAAGCGGAAATGGTATGAAGGTTGGCGGCCCGAAGGCGCGATTTTTCCGGGCGAAGGAGTGTTAATCGCGGTTTCGGGAGGCGCGGATTCGGTGGCGCTGGTTCATTTGCTGAAAAGCGTGGCCCAGGAGATGAATTTGAGGTTGTGCTGCGCGCATTTTGAACACGGGATTCGCGGTCAGGCCTCCAGGGCGGATGCGGAATTTGTGCGCCGGTTGTGCGCCGGGCTTCACATTGAGTTGATCATGGAAAGCGCGGATGTGCCCGGGTTGGCCCGGGCATGGAACATGGGCATAGAGCAGGCGGCCCGGGAGGCCAGATATGCGTTTCTGCGTAAAACAATGGAGGCAAAGGGGTTAAGCGCCCTGGCCTTGGGCCATCATATGGACGATCAGGCGGAGAGCGTGCTGATGCACCTGTTCCGCGGCTGCGGAGTCGGCGGGCTCAAGGGCATGGAAAAGCGCATCGGGCCGTTGGCCCGGCCGCTGCTCAATCTGCGCAAGGCCGATTTGATGGATTACCTGCGGGAAACCGGCCAAAGCTGGCGGGAGGATTTGACCAACGCCCAATTGGATACCCCGCGGAATTTTATTCGCCATCAGGTGATCCATCCGGTGGAGCGGGTCTATCCGGGGGTGGTGGAGGCCATTGACCGGTTATCCACCCTGGCGGGGATTGACGAGGCGTATTTGGAGGAACAGGCCCGGGATTTGTATCGGGCCAGAGCGCGCTTTTTCGCCCCGGGCGTCTATTTTGAGGCTCAGGATTGTCCCCGGGCGCTTCTGTCCCGAATGATTCAAAGGGCGCTGAAGGATATGCGGCTGCCCGCCAGTGCTGAAACGATATGGCGGATTATGGAGCGGCCCAAGGCTCTGGATATCCAGGGCGGAGGCCGGGCGCAGTGGGTTGGAAATACGTTGTATCTCACCCGAACCGGCTATCGCCCGCCCGATGAACAGCCTTTGGCAAATGGCGCGCGGCTGCCTGGCATCGGCCGGATGTGCATGGGGGAATGCCCGCCCGTGCCTGTCAAGGAAAACGGCTTCGTTCAGGTATTGAACGCCGGGGCCCTGGAGGGCGCCTGCCTGCGCACCCGGCGGGCCGGGGATAAAATCGTTCCCCTGGGCGCTCCGGGGAGCCAGCTGTTTTCGGATTACCTGACCAATCGGAAGATTTCCCGCCCCTTGCGGGAGGCGCTGCCTCTGGTGGCCAAGGGAAACCAAATTTTGTGGGCGGTGGGCGTGGGCATCGCGCAACAGGCCGCGGTGAGGCCGGGGGACAGAGCGCTTCGGCTTCAATTTGTACCGGAAGAAAAAGCTCAAATTACGACGGAGGATGAAACGGATGCATAAGGATTTGGCGTATGTCTTGTTGGAGGAAGAGGCCATTCAAAAGCGGGTGAAGGAGCTGGGCCGCCAGATCACCCGGGACTACGAGGGCAAAGAGCTGGTCTTGATAGGCATACTCAAGGGAGCGGTGGTATTTTTCTCGGATTTGATCCGTCATGTGGAATTGCCCATGTCCATGGATTTCATGGCCATTTCCAGCTATGGAAACGCCACCAAATCCGCGGGCGTGGTTCGGATATTAAAGGATTTGGACAAGGATATCGTGGGCAAGCACATTATTATCGTGGAAGATATTGTGGACAGCGGGCTGACCCTTTCCTTTTTAAAAGACAATTTGGTATCCCGGGGGGCGGCTTCCCTGCGCATCTGCGCGCTCCTGGATAAGCCAGAGCGGCGCAAGGTGGATATCAAGGCCGACTATCAGGGTTTTACCATACCGGACGCCTTTGTGGTGGGTTATGGCCTGGATTATGCCGAGCGATACCGGAATCTGCCTTATATTGGGGTGTTGAAACCGGAAATTTACACCAAAGACTAATTCAGCGTTTGATTTTGCCATAAAAGGGTGATAAAATGAAACAGCTAGGAGTGGACGGAGAAAGCGAGGGAGAATCGGTTGAACCGTAAGTTTTCTAAATACCTACAGGGGCCGCTGGCTTGGGTGCTTCTGCTGGTTGTGATATTGGTGCTGGTTCAGATCTTTGGAGGGACGCCTCAAACTCAGGTTCAGTCGTTGGATTATTCCGAAGTGCTGGATCTGATTGAACAGGATAAAATCAGCAACATCATGATCACCGGGAACCGGCTGGTGGCGCGAACCGTGGACAGCACGATTCCGGTGACGGATTTTGGAAACCGTTACGATATTATTACCACGATTTCCAGTGCGGAGCAGTTTTACGCCGATGTAAACGCCATTTATGCCGGAAAGCTTGGCAAATCGGTGGACGAGGTGGGCACCTCGGATTATAATTTTGCCATCAAGATTCGCGAGCCTGAGGGCCCGGCCTGGTGGGTGGAATGGCTGCCGCTGTTGGTGACCGTGGGCCTGATGGCGCTTTTGTGGTTTATCATGATGCGTCAACAGGGCGGATCCAACAAAGGGGTTATGTCCTTTGGCAAGAGCCGGGCGCGCCTGACCGACCCGGATAAAAACAAAAAGACCTTTGCGGACGTGGCCGGCGCAGACGAGGAAAAGGAAGAGCTGCGCGAAATTGTGGAGTTTTTGAAGGATCCCCAGCGCTTCTTGTCCTTGGGCGCGCGCATTCCCAAGGGTGTGCTGCTGGTGGGCCCGCCAGGCACC